>JBDREN010000139.1:0-22931 GCA_043819795.1 Elusimicrobiota bacterium | reverse complement strand
GCTGCAACTTATGAAACTTATTGAGCGCCCATAAGTTGCAGCCTGACGCCGAAACGCCCCCGGACGCGGAAGCCCCGCGCCTTGCGGCGCGGGGCTTCTTTCTTATTCAGAGCCTGATGAGTCCTAGTTCGTGACCCTTACGTTTCCCGCCCGCGGGCCCTTCTCGGACTGCTCGACGTCAAACTCTACCTGCTGGTTCTCGGCCAGGGACTTGAATCCGTCGGCCACGATGCTCGAGTGGTGGACGAAGAGGTCCTTTGAGTTGTCTTCAGGCGTGATGAACCCGAATCCTTTCTGGTCGTTGAACCACTTGACTGTTCCTTTCATACTTTCTCTCTTTTTCCGTTTACTGCTCGTAAGTTTTGGATTTTAGCAGCGACTTTCGCACTATCATGATGTTTAATCTTGGAAGGGCGGGTCAATCGCAAGGCTTAGACTTACGAACATATTATAGCATTTCTTAAGCCGGATCCGCGCGCATAAAAAAAGGCGTCAGGCTGAAACCTCAGCGGATTTTCCCGGGGAATTCGGCGCCGTATCGCTTAAGATTCCTGACAAAAAATATTGTGCTTTGTTTTATCAGTGTTTTTTCTATACGTTTGTCAGCTGTTGTCCTTGAAAAGTCCGCAGGTGCCGATCTACACTATCTTGGATTCGAGGTTTGAGCAATGCCCGGACGGAGGACGATCATGAGGATCCTACTAATCATCGGCATATTGATCTTGGCGTGCCTGGCCATAGCCCTCGCGGGGGCCGTCCCGGCGCGAGCGGCCGTGGGCTGCGGCGACACGATCGCCGTCGACACGGTCATGACCGGCGACCTCGTCTGCGCCGGGGACGCCCTTCTGATCGGGGCCGACGGCATAACCCTGGACTGCGACGGCCACAGCATCACGGGCGACGGGACCGGCGCCGGGATCTTCCTGAACGGGAGGTCCGGCGTCACGGTGAAGAACTGCCGGACGGACAACTTCTATAACGGCATCTACCTCTTCTATGCGGCGGACAATCTCCTGAGCGGCAATTCCGGTTCGGGCAACACATATGCGGCCATCCTGGTCTGCGCCAACTCGCACAACAATACGGTCGTTGGGAACACCGTCACACGCAACCGCTTCGGCATCTTCCTATACGGGCCCGTGGACTACTCCGTCGTCTCGGACAACCTCGCCTTCGACAACTCCTACGCCGGCATCAGCATGCACGGGGCCAGGTACAGCCGGATCATCGCGAACACCCTTAGAAACAATTTCATGGAGCTGTACTACGCCCCCGAGAACACCATCGCGGGCAACGAGATCACGGGCGCCTACAGCGGCATCGGGGCGACCGCCTCGCACGACAACTTGATCACGCACAACGTGATCTCCGGCAGCATGCACGGCATCGTCCACTACTACGGCTCGCGCTGCACGATCTCCGCCAACGCCATCTCGGACGGCCTTTGGGGCGTCCTCATCAACTACCCGGGATCGGGCAACCGGCTCGCGGGGAACGTGCTCTCGGGCCTCGACAACGCCGTCCTGATCGGCGCCTCCGACGACAACACGATAACCGAGAACGATATATCCGGCGGGACAAGAGGGTTCGTGTTTCGGAATCCGGGCTCCGGGAACATGGTCTACCGCAACAACGTGTACGCCATGTCGGGATACCCCGCCTTCGCGGAGCAGCCCGTCGAGCTCTCCCACAACGGGGAGGGCAACTGGTGGGGACGATCCTGCGACCCGCTGTTCGTCCCCGGCGCGGACAGCAACCGGGCCGATGTCGTCGACAGCCATCCCTACGGCTATAAGGACGGCTGGCTGGCGGGCAGGCCGCCCGGCGAGTTCCCGGACGCGGACGCCGACGGATTAGGGGACGCCTGCGACGATTGCCCGGGCGTCTCCGATCCCGATCAGACGGACACGGACGCGGACGACGAGGGAGACGCCTGCGACTGCGACGACGGCTTCTGCGACGGCAGGGAGGGGCTCTTCTGCGCCGCGCAGGGCAGCCCCGACCCCACGTGCTGCGTGGACGCCGACGAAGACGGCTACGGGCGGGCGGGGAACGCCTCCGGCTGCGCCCATCCCGGCGTGGACTGCGACGACGCCGACGCGAGCGTGAACCCGGGAGCCGCGGAAGCCTGCGACGACCGGGTGGACAACGACTGCGACGGCTCAATCAACGAGGGGTGCGCCGGACCGCCCCAGGAGCCGGGCCGGCCCGCGGAACCGGGACCGCGCCACGAGCCCGGCATCCCTGGGGGCACGCCTCCCAAGGGGCCCCCCGGCGGCGAGCCGCCCGCCGGGCCTCCGGGGGGCGGCCCTCCCGGGCAAAGGCGGTAGCACCGGCGACCCGGGCTCATTATCTGAAGGAGGGCTGGAAGGAATAAACGGGCGCCCGCCGGTGTTGACATCGGGAGAGTTTCCCCTTACACTTGCTTCGCATCCTGAAACAGGGGAGGTGACGGCCTATGAAGTGTGGTTGCAGCTGCGGGGCGAAGAAAAAGGCCAAGAAACCCAAGAAGGCGACGAAGAAGAAGGCTGCGAAAAAGAAGTAGCAGCCGCTTCCGCTAAAGCACACGGCGAGAGGTCCCGGACCGGACCTCTCGCCGCGTGCTTCCCCGGAGAACCGCTCGGCTGGAGATTCGCGCCGAAGCGTCGACCCCGGCAGGGGCGCCGTGCCGGAGGCCCTCCGTCGGGCGTTGGACTCCGGTGCGGGTATTCAGGCGTGCGTATCTACCGGCGCCTCCACCAGAACCATCTCGAGGTGGTTGAACTTGCACATCGACACGCAGCTGCCGCAGCCGTCGCACTTCTCGGAGTCGATGACGACGGACTTCGTCTCCTTGCTGGCCGTGATGGCGTCGTACATGCAGGCGTCCTCGCACATGCCGCAACCCGTGCATTTGACGCCCTCCACCTTCCTGGCGACCCTCTTCCTGCCGTCGAGCTCGGTGTAGGGGACCACTCTGGGGAGGGCTTTGCCCCTGAAGTCGGCGATGGACTCGAAGCGGTGCGCCTCCATGTAGGCCAGAAGCTCCTCCTTGAGCCTGAAGACCATGCCGTATCCCCTCCTGTAGCCGCGGTTCATGACCGCGGAGCAGACCTGCAGGTTGTTCGCCCCGAGAGCCAGGTATTCGACCGTCGAGTCGAGGTCCGAGATCCCGCCCGTCGCGGAGATCGGAAACTTCTCGGGGTCCACGGCCTTGGCGATCTCCGCCACGGCGTAGCGCCCGAGCGGCCTCATGGCGCCCGCGGACATGCCGCAGTAAGCCGTCTTCCCGTTCAAGTGCAGCTTGGGCTTCAGGGTCTGCTTGTCTATTTCGCACAGGCCCAGGATCGTGTTGATCGCCGCGATGGCGTCGGCGCCGTTCTCCACGCAGCTCTTGGCGACGCTGCCTATCTTGAGCCCGGCGGCGTAGGTCAGCTTCGGCATGATCTTCTTCTCCGAGCCGACCTCGCTCTTCACCCAGCGCACTATCCGGCCCGCCAGCTCGCCGTTCTCGCCCACCACGGCGCCTTCCCCCTTGTGGGTGAGGTGCGGGCAGGAGAGGTTCAGCTCAATGCCGTCGACCTTGGAGCCGGCGAGCTTGCCCGCCATGGAGCGCCAGTCGTCCTCGTTGGCCGCGGCGATGATGCTCGCGTAGACGAGCTTGCCCGGGAACTCGTCCTTCAGGCGGTTGACGATGCCGATCCAATCCTCGAGGGAGTAGATGGTCCCCATCTCGAAGTTCTGCGTCGCGATGACCCTTCCCCCTTCCTTGATATGGGCGATCCGCGGCATGACGTCGGTGAACGGGGTCACGCCGATGCTCTTGGTGACGGCGCCCGCCCATCCGGCCTCGAAGGCCTTCTTGATCGACTCGTAGTCCTTCGTCGGGGGCGCCGACGCCAGGATGAAGGGATTGTCGAGCCCGAATCCCAGGAAATCCGTTCTTAAAGTCACCATCGCTGATCCTCCTCACGGGACGTCGTCGACGTCCCCCTCAAATAATATGCCGCTCGGAGCGACGCGTCAATGCCGTTCAGGCCGCCTCTTCCGCGGCCGCCGTGAAGCCTAGCCCCTCCACGGCCGCGATCAGGCGGGACGCCTCCAGCCGGTCGCCGCGCACCACGGCCCTGCCGGCGTCGAGGTCCACCTCGACCGACGCGACGCCCTCGCACTCCGAAAGCGCGCGCGTGACGCTGCTCTTGCAGTGGGCGCACGTCATGCCTTTGACCGTCAACGCCATCACCTCTCCCGTATTCTCTCCGGCCATCTTCACGCCCTCCGCGGCGGACTTCGCCCCCCAAAGGTAGCGCGACAGCCGCCGCGGCATGACGGCCGGCGCCATGACGGCCAATAGGATGACGCCGCTGACCGTGGCCAGCGGGCCCGTCTCCGCGTGGCTCGCGTGCTCGGCCACCAGGGCCCCGACCCCCGGGAACGCGAGGTCGAGGATCAACCCGGACGCGAACGCGGTGCCGGCCACCGTGGCGAGATAGATCGCCGCCGTCCTTTTGCCCATCACCTTCCAGATCGTGCTGATCGTCGCCGCGTTCGTCGCCGGACCCGTCATCAGGAACACCAGGGCCGCGCCCGGCGATATCCCCTTGGCTATGAGCGCGGCGGCGATGGGCACCGAGGCCGTGGCGCACACATAGACGGGAATGCCCACCAGCATCATGACGGACATGGACGCCAAGCTCGCCCCGGCCCCGCCGACGCCGCCCTCCATGGGGCCGAGGAGCTCATGGAAGTACTGCGGGGGGACCAGCGCGGAGATGAAGCCCGCGACGAGCAGGCCTATGAACATCGCGGAGCCGATGTCCTTGGGCAGCGCCACGAAGCCGTAGCGCAGGGCGTCGAGGAGCTTGCCGCGCCTGGGCCCGGCGCAGCAGCTGTCGGTGCAGGCGGCGGACGCGGCGGGCGCGCCCGCGTCGCCGTCCTCGCCGAAGGCCGAGACCGCCGCCCCCCCGATGATGCCTCCGGCGAACGCGGCCAGCGGCCGGAACACGGCGAACACGGGGCCAAGCAGGCTGTAGGTGACCAGGATGCTGTCGACGCCGGTCTGAGGCGTCGAGATCAAGAAGGAGGTGGCGGCCCCGCGGCTGGCCCCGTGCCTCCTGAGGGAAGCCGCGACCGGGATCACGCCGCAGGAGCAGAGCGGCAGGGGGATGCCAAACAAGGTGGCCTTGACCACCGCCCATATCGGGCGGAGCCTGCCGCCCAGATGCCGCTCCACGGTCTCGGGCGAGACGAGCACCGAAAGTATCCCCGCGACGGCGAAACCCAGCAGCAGATAGGGCGCCATCTGGCACAGGGTGGCCCAAAAGCCGGCCGCGACTGTCGATATCGTTCCGGTCACAAATACCCCGCCTCTAAACAGAGGCTCAGCGCTCGCTCCGGATCAGGTCATTCGCGTCGGGCCGGGGCCTGTTCGCCTTCTGATCCCAGTACGGGGAGATCCTCCGCAGGTTCGCCACGATGCCGGGGAAGACCTCGATGATCCGGTCGATGTCCGCTTCGGTGCTGAAGCGGCTGAGGCTGAAGCGGATGGACCCGTGGACCGCGGTGAACGGGACCTTCATGGCCAACAGCACGTGGGAAGGCTCGAGCGAGCCGGACGTGCAGGCCGAGCCGCTGGAGGCGCAGATGCCCTCCGCGCTCAGCTGGTAGAGCATCCCCTCTCCCTCCACGAAGTGGCACGACACGTTCAGCGTGTTCGGCAGCCGCGGCGCCCCCTTGCCGCTGACCTGCACGTTGGGGATCTTCTCCACGATGGCCTTTTCCAGGCGGTCCCGCAGCCCCTCCACCCGGGCCTCGTCGACGCGGCTCTCCTCGGCGAGCTCCAGGGCCCGGGCCAGCCCCACGATGTACGGCACGTTCTCCGTCCCCCCGCGCCTGCCCTCCTCCTGGTGCCCGCCGATCATGAAGGGCCGGCAGGGGGTGCCCCGCCTCATGAAAAGCGCCCCGACCCCCTTGGGCGCGTGGAGCTTATGGCCCGAGAAGGAGAGCATGTCCACGTGCCGGTACTCCGCGTGCAGCGCGATCGGGAGCTTGCCCACGGATTGGGTCGCGTCCGTGTGGAATACGATGGACGGGTCCGTCTCCTTGGTCAGGCGCGAGAGCTGCTCGACGGGGAAGACCACGCCGGTCTCGTTGTTGGCGTGCATCACGCTCACCATGAGCGTCTTCGGGGTGAGCGCGCGCACGAAGGCGGCGATGTCCAGCTTCCCGTCCCCGTCCACCGGGATAAAGCTCACCTCGTAACCGTTGCGCCGCAGGTCCTTGCACACCTCGAGCACGGCCGGATGCTCGACGGACGTGGTGACGATGTGGCGTCGGCCCGGATTGGCCTTGGCCGTGCCCATGATCGCCGTGTTGTTGCTCTCCGTGGCGCAGGAAGTGAAGAGGATCTCCTTGGGATCGATCATCCCGAAATGCCTGGCGACCGTCCCGCGAGCCTTCGTCAGCGCGGCGGCGACCCCGCGCGCCGGCTCATACATGGAGCTGGGGTTGAAATAGCCCTCCTTCAGGAAGGGGAGCATCGCCTCGATGACCTCCGGCGCGACGCTCGTGGTGGCGTTGTTGTCCGCGTAGATGGTTTCCATCCCTCGGCTTCCCCTATCAGACCTCGATGACCCGCACGCGCTGGTCCACCGCATCCTTCAGGGTCTTCTCGACCGAGGACTTCAGCGTGAAGCCCGCGCTCGGGCAGCCCCTGCAGGCGCCCGCCAGCCGGCAGTAGACCAAGTTGTCCTTGATGTCCACGATCTCCACGTCGCCGCCGTCCTTGCGGAGCATGGGCCGGACGAGCTCCTCCATGGCCCTCTCCACCTTCTTGCTGAACAGGTACGGGGAAAGGGCGGGCTCCGCCTCGCCCCCGTCCGCGGCGGCACCTGCCGAGGCCGCGCCCGCGGGCGCCTCGGCCTTGCCCCATGCGTCGTCGAGGAGGTCCTGGAGCCCGCCCGGGACATGGTGGCAGGAGGCGCACGCGCCCCCGGCCTTCACGGCGTAGGTGATGTCCGCGATCGTGCGCAGCTCGAGATCCTTGATCTTCCGCCTAAGATAGGGCTCGCTGAGCGAGAAGCACTTGCAGACCGTCCGTCCCTCCTGCTGCTCGTTGGGGCGGATCTTAAACCCGTGCCGCTCCAGGTCGACGCCGCGCCGCTGCGCCCAGTTGAACACCGCGGCCTCCAGGGCCTCGGCGCCCATCACCGAGCAGTGGACCTTCTGCTCGGGCAGGCCCCCGAGGAACTCCACGATGTCCTTGTTCTTGATCTTCAGCGACTCGATGGGGGTATGGCCCCCCTTCTCGATGAGCGAGCACAAGGCCTCCGACGCGGCGATGGCCGACGTGCACCCGAAGGTCAGGTATTTGGCCTCGACGATCACGTCCTTAACGGGGTCCTCGGCGTGCCGCTTCACCCGGAAGGTGACCCGCAGGGCGTCCCCGCAGACGATGGACCCGTTCTCACCGAAGCCGTCGGGGTTCTGGATCTCCCCCAGGTGGCTGCCCGGCTTCCCATGGACCGCGTCCATGAAGAGCTGCTTGGTCTTCTCGCTGTAGTTCCAGGCCATCTCCTTCCTCCGGATCCGGTCGCGCCCCGCGCCTGGCGCTAGGACTCCTTCTGGGTGATGCGGCTGCGGGGCGGCACGCCGTGGGTCAGCCAGACGTTGCCGCCGATGATGGACTCGCGCCCGATCACCACCCGCCCGAGGATCGTCGCACCGGCGTAGATGATCACGTCGTCCTCGACGACCGGGTGCCGGTCGATTCCCTTGATGGGGTTCCCGTGCTCGTCGAGGGGGAAGCTCTTCGCGCCCAGGGTCACCCCCTGGTACATGCGCACGCCCCTGCCGATGACGCAGGTCTCCCCGATCACCACCCCCGTGCCGTGATCGATGAAGAAGCCCTCGCCGATGGACGCGCCGGGGTGGATGTCGATGCCCGTGATGGAGTGGGCGTGCTCGGTGATGATCCTCGGGATGAGCGGGACCTCGAGCTTATGCAGGGCGTGGGCGATCCGGTAGTTGGTGATCGCCAGCATGCCCGGATAGCACAGGATCGTCTCGTCGGGGCTGGTGGCGGCCGGGTCCCCCTCGAAGTGCGCCTTCACGTCCGTGGCGAGGAGCCTGCGCAGCTCGGGCAGGCCGGAGACGAACTCCCTGGTCTTGGCCAGGGCCCGGGCCTCGCATTCGGACGCCGAGCACTCCCCGATGTCCTTCTCGCAGGCGAAGCACAGGCCCCGTATGACCTGCTCCCGCATGGTCCGCTGGACCCGGTCGAGGGTCGCGCCCACGTAGAACCGCACGCTCTCGCCGGCCGACTGGGAGGCGCCGAAGAAGCCGGGGAAGAGCACCGAACGGAGCCCCTCGACCATGTCGATCACCGCGTCCCGCGACGGAAGCGACCGGCCGCTCGGGCTCGCCCCCCTGCTCATGTGCCCGCGGAGGCCGTCGCCGGCCGCGCACAGAGAATCCACCACCGCCTCGAGCGGACCGCCCTCCTCGCCGGAGGTCCGGCGCGCCGTCTCTCCCTTCTTGTGCTTCGCCCTCGCGTCCTTCATGATTTCTCCTCGAACAGCCATGTGCTCAGATATCGCTCCCCCGTATCGGGGAACACCGCCACGATCATCTTGCCTTCGCTGGCGGGCCTCTTGGCCACCTCGAGCGCCGCCCACAGGGCCGCTCCCGTGGAGATGCCTCCCAGGATGCCCTCCTCGCGGGCCAGCCTCCGGGCCATGGCCCCGGCGTCCTCGTGCTTGACCTTGATCACCTCGTCCACGAGGTCCATGCGCAGCACGTCCGGGACGAAGCCGGCGCCGATGCCCTGGATCTTGTGCGGCCCCGGCTTCCCGCCCGAAAGGACGGGCGAATCCTCGGGCTCCACGGCCACGGCCCGGAATTCCGGCTTGCGCTGCTTGAGCGCCTCCGTCACGCCGGTGATCGTGCCTCCCGTCCCCACTCCGGACACGAAGATATCCACCTTGCCGTCGGTGTCCTTCCAGATCTCCTCGGCCGTGGTCTTCTTGTGGACGTCGGGATTGGCGGGATTCTTGAACTGCTGGGGGATGAAGTACCGCGGATCGGAGGCCGCGAGCTCCTCGGCCTTCCGGATCGCTCCAAGCATGCCCTCGGCTCCCGGGGTAAGGACCAGCTCGGCTCCCAGGCACTTGAGCAACGACCGGCGCTCGACGCTCATCGTGTCGGGCATGGTCAGCATGAGCTGGTAGCCTTTCGCCGCGCAGACGAAGGCCAAGCCGATGCCGGTGTTGCCGCTGGTGGGCTCGAGGATGATCGAGCTTCCGCTGATGCGCCCCGCCTTCTCGGCGGCCTCGATCATGCTCAGGCCGATGCGATCCTTCACGCTCGAGCACGGGTTGAACGACTCGAGCTTGGCGACGACATCCGCCTTCAGTCCGGCCGTGACGCGATTGAGCCGCACCAGCGGGGTGCCGCCTACGAGCTCCGTCGCATCCTTCGCTATCTTCGCCATTCGATCCCTCCGCCTCCCCGGGTTCGCCCCGCCCCCCCTTGCCTCGCGGGCGCGCGAGATAATATTCTAATAAATTGTCCGCGGCGCGGTCTGCCCATCGGCTCCCGCGCGACCTCCACTCCATAATCGAAGCAACAAACCCGCCGCCAGCGGCAACCGTATATCGGTGCCGTGCTTGACTTCTGGGAATTATTGGAATTTAACGCCTAGCACCGATTGCGCCGGTTTGTCCCGAAAGTCCCGAAAGTCAAGCACGGCACCGCTCTCCCGGCGCCGCTCTCCCCGCTCTTAAGTTTGTGTCGGATCAGCCGAGAATGTTACCGGGGCTGGGTCTTGACAGGGCGGGGGACGGGGCCTATACTCAATAATGACTGACTGGTCAGTCATTCCAGCGTCACGGGCCGGCCCTGCGGCGCTTGCACCCTGGAGTCATCGGAGACTCCGCCCTTTGGAGGGCCTCATGCCCCGGCCTCGCACGCAGCCTCCGGACGTCCGGCGCAGGATCATCCTCAACGCCGCGCGCGCGGCCCTCGCGGCCCGCGGATACCAGGAACTGCGCCTCGACGAGGTGGCGCGGCTCGCCGACGTCGCCAAGGGGACCCTATACCTCCACTTCAACGACAAGATGGACCTCCTGCGCGGCGTCTTCGACGACATCCTCGACCGGTTGAAGGAGCGGCTCGACGAGATCCCGGAGAAAGGGACCGCCCTCGAGCGCCTGAGGGAAACCGCCTCGACCGCGCTCTCGTTCATCGACGAGCACCAGGACTTCATCATCGTGTTCAAGGGGGGACACCCGGACCTATTGCGCTCGAAAGCCGGCGAGCGGACGCAACGGCGCCACGAGGCTCATCTGCGGCAGGTGGCCGCCAGGCTCCGGGCGTGCGTCGAAGAAGGAAGCCTGAGACGGCACGACACGCTCACCGGCGCCCTGTATTTCAACGCCCTGCTCCGGTTGTTCATGGACCTCAAGGAGCTGAAGGGGAGCCCCAAGAACCTGGCCTCGAAGAAAGGCGATTTCATGACCCTGCTGACGAGGGGCCTGGGCAAGAGCGGATGACGCCTCCGGCGATCCTCCTCGCGCTGCTCGTGCCCGTCGCCGTGCGGGCGCAGGAAACCCCCGCGGCGGCCCCGCCGCTCTCGTTGTCGATCGAGCAAGCCATCGAGAAGGCTCTAGAGCAAAGCGAGGATGTCCGCATCGGCGGCGAGCGCCGGGAACGGATGGAGGACACCTACGTCAAGGTCAAGGGCCAGGCCTACCCGCAGATCGACGGTTCCCTGCGCTGGAGCCATTACGCGGACAAGCCCATCACGGTCGCGGACTTCGGGGGCGGGCCCCGGAAGGTCGAGATGATGCGCGCCTGGGAGCTCGAGGCGGGCGCCACCTTGTCCCAGGTGCTCTGGGCGTTCGGCAAGGTCTCCACAGCCATCGACATCGCCCGCCGGGCCATCGACCTCGAGGGGCTCGCGCAGGACGCTACCCGCAATGAGGTCTCCTTCGCCGCCAAGCAAGCGTATCTGACCATCCTGCTCGCCCAGGACACCTTGGCGATCGCCGAAGAGTCTTACCAGAACGCGCTGGAGAACCAGCGAGCCCTGACATCCCGCATGGGCGGGGGCAGGGCCTCGCGCGTGGACAACGTGAAGATGGCGGCCGACGCGCAGAGCCGGGTCCCTCCGAAGCTCGAGGCCCGGCGGCGGCACAACTCGTTGATGATCGCCTTCAAGCGGCTGATCGGCGCCGAGGCGGACGCCGAGGTCGCGCTGACCGACGCGATGTCCGAGGAGTTCCCGGAGCAGTCCCGCTCAGAGCTCTTGGAGCGGATGACGGCCAATGAGCCGTCTCTGCGGGTGGCCCGAAGGCGGATCGGGCTCAACGACGAGATCGTGCGGCTGAGAAAAGCGGACAACCTCCCCACCCTTTCGGCCTTATCCCGGTTCCGCTACTACGGGAACGCCGAGGACCCCATCCCCGGCAGCCTCTACCGGGACCCCTCCCTCCTGGTCGGCGTGCAGTTGAGCGTGCCGATCTGGCATGGCGGGACGTGGCGGGGCGCGCTGGAGGAGGCTGAGCGGGACCGGAACATCTCCTCTTTCGCCTACGACAAGAGGAGGCGTGACCTCGGCGCGGAGCTGGACTCCGCCCTATCCGAATACGCCTCGGCCGTCGGGATCTACCGGGCGGCCCAAGAAGCGCTCAAGCTGGCCGAGGAGTCCTACGGGATCAGCCTGTCGAGCTTCAAAGCCGGGAAGGCAAGCCAGCTGCAGCTCAACGACGCCGAGCTGCAGCTGACCTCGGCCAAGCTCGGCGCCAAGCGGAGCCTCTACGACATCAACCTCATCATGGCCCGGATCGAAAAGCTGGCGGGCCCGGAGAGCGGGAAGTGATCCGGCTGCTGGTCTACGCGGCGCTCATCGCCGCTTTCGCGGCCGCGACCCACTTCCGGGCGCGGGTCCACGAGCGCGACGCCGGCGAAGAGGTCGTCAGCGTGGCCGGGGAATGGAAGAAGTCCGGCAAGCCGGTAGCCGTCCAAGAACTCGGGTCCGGGCCGCTCGAGTCCGTCACGAAGATCTCCGGCGTCATGAGAGCCGGCGGCGAGCTCCTGGCCGAAACGACCCCGGAGATCGCCCGCGCCGTCCGCGCGGAACAGCACTTCGACGGCTGCGGCGTCCGGCCCCTTTCCGGCGTGGTCGAGCGCGTATCCGAGACACCCGACCTGGCCACCGGGCTCCACAAGGCCGTCCTCAAGGTCCGGAGCGGCGCCCCCCCCGCGGGCTCGATCATCGTCGCCTGCGTGCGGTCGGCCGCCTCCGGCCGCGTCCTGCGCGTCCCGCGCGCCGCCGTGATCACCGGAGCGAACGGACGCTTCGTCTGGGTCGTCCGGGACGGGAAGGCCGCCCGGAAGACGCCCGAGGTCGGCGAAAGCGACGACCGCTTCTTCCGCGTGCGATCGGGCCTCGCGAAGGGAGACCGCGTCGTGGTCGAGGGATGGCGGGAGCTGGCCGACGGGGACCGCGTCCGCGTGCGGAACGCCGCCGACGGGAAGGGGCCGTCATGATCGAGGCCTTCGTCAAGCGGCCCGCCATGACGGTCATGTTCGTCCTGGTATTCGTGGTCCTGGGGATCGTCTCCTACGGAAACCTCATCATCGAGCGCACCCCGCAGATCGACTTTCCCATCGTGAGCATCAGCGCGGTCTACCGCGGGGCCTCGCCAGAGGAGATCGAGACCCAGATCATCAAGAAGATCGAGGACGCCATCGCGGAGATCTCACAGATCAAGAAGATCCAGTCCTTCGCCTACGAGAACTTCGGCAGGATCATGATCGAGTTCCAGGTGGAGGCCGACGTCAACATCAAGTCCATCGAGGTCAAGGACAAGGTCGAGGCCATCCGCAATACGCTGCCCGAGGACGCCGAGGACCCGGAGATCGCCAAGTTCGACCCGACGGTGCGGCCCATCATGGACCTGGTGCTCCTGAGCGACGCCCACGACGACCGCGCGCTCTTCGAGTTCGCGGACAAGAAGCTCAAGGACCTCATCGGCGTCACCGAGGGCGTGGCGTCGGTGGACGTCTACGGCGGCAAAGCGCGCCGGATCAACGCCTGGGTCAACCCGCCGCTGCTCAAGAAGCACTTCCTCTCCCTCAAAGACATCGTGGACGCGGTCGACGCGAAGAACGTGAACATCCCAGGCGGCGCCATCGACAAGTCCGACGCCCGCGCCTCGGTCCGGATGCTGGGCGAGTTCCGGTCGGTGGCGGAGCTCGCCGCCATGGGCATCGTCTCGGCTGAAGGCGAGAAGCTCCGGCTCTCCGACGTGGCCACGGTCGAGGACGGCCACAAGAAGGTGGAGACCCACACCCGCTTCAACGGAAAGAACGCCGTGGGGCTTTCCATCAAGAAGCTCTCCGACGGCGACGCGGTCTCCATCGCGCGAAGGATCCGGAAGAACCTCCCCGCGATCCGGAAGACGCTTCCCGAAGGAATGGAGCTCCGGGTCGCCTACGATTCGAGCACGCGGGTCCTGGCCGACACCGTGGCCACGGTCCGGAACATCGCGTTCGGGATCCTGCTCACGGTCGGCATCCTCTTTCTCTTCCTGGGGGATGTCCGGACCACGATCGTCGCCGGGGTGGTCATCCCGACCTCGCTGATCTCGACGTTCTTCCCCATGGACCTCTCGGACTACAGCGTCAATTTCATGACGCTGCTGGGCACCGCCACCGCGCTGGGGACCCTCATCGCCAACGCGCTGGTCGTCATCGAGAGCGTCGCCCTGCACATCGAGCAGGGCAAGCCCCCCGCGCGCGCCGCCGTCGACGGGACCAAAGACGCGACCATCGCCGTCCTGGCCTCGGCCGGCACCAACCTCGTGGTGTTCACGCCGCTGGCGTTCATGGGCGGCATCGTCGGGCAGTTCATGGAGCAGTTCGGCATGACCGTGGTCTACGCCACGATCTTTTCCATCCTCGCCTCCTTCAGCCTGACCCCCATGCTCTGCGCTTTGCTGCTCAAGCCGAAAGGCTCGGGCCGGGCGGCGGGGCCGGGGCTCATGGCCCGCGCGTCCGAACGCCTCCTATCATGGCTCGTCGCGGAGTACAAGCGGGTCTTCGACGCGTGTATGCGGCATCCCTGGCTGACGATCGCCGCGTGCGCCCTGATCCTGTTCAGCGTGCGCTACCCCGCGCGCTACATAGGCAATGAGTTCATGCCGGCCTCCGACCAGGACAAGATCGGCATCGCCGTCGAGATGCCCCAGGGGACCCTGCTCGACGTCACGAAAGGGGTGGCTGAAGAGGTCGAGGCCCTGATCCGGAAGATCCCGGAGGCCGCATCCTATCTCACCTACGTGGGCATTGACGGGACCGAAAACGGATACTTAACGGTCAACCTGCGGCCGCTCGAGAAAAGGGAAAGAAGCGACCTCGACCTCATCAACGAACTCATCCCGGAGGTCGCGAAGATCCCCGACACCAAGTTCGCGTTCACGCGCGGCGAATCCGGCCCCCGGGAGGCCGACCTGACCATCAACGTCTACGGGACCGACTACGACGCGATGATCTCCCTGTCCGAGAGGATGCGCCGGATCATGCTCGAAAGCGGCTTCTTCCGGTCGGTGGAGTCCTCGCACAAGACCCCGAAGGAGGAGATCCGGTTCATCCCGGACGACGCGCGGATGATCCGCTTCGGGGTGAAGAACTCGGACGTGGGCAACGCCATCCGCTGGGCGGTCACCGGCGACGACACGAGCGTCTTCAAGGAAAAGGGCGAAGAGTACGACATCAGCATCACCTACGACGAACTCTACAAGCACTCCCTGGAGGACATCGCGGACATCGCCGTCATGTCCCGGGACGGTCTGGCGCCCATCAGGCTGCTCGGGGAGGTGAAGCGGGCGCCCGGCTTCTCCGCTCTCCGTCGCCGGGACAAGGAGCGGGTCGTGCAGCTGACCGCCTATCTATCGAAAGCCACCGCGGGAGACGCCCAGCGCCGCCTGGACGCCGAGTTCGCGAAGCTCGACTTCCCCGAGGGCTGCCGCTACAAGTACGTCGGCATGGCCGAGTTCCAGGAGGAGTCGAACCGGGAGCTGGGCCGGGCGGGCCTGCTGGCCGTCATCCTGACCTACATGCTCCTGGTCGCCATCCTGAACTCGTTCGTGTATCCCCTGGTGATCGTCTCCTCGATCGCCACATCCTTCGTCGGGGTCTTCTACTTCCTGTTCTTCCTGGGCTTCTCTTCCAACATCGGCTCCATGATGGCGATGGTCATGCTGGTGGGCCTGGCGGTGAACAACGCCATCCTCATGCTGGACTATACCCTCAAGAAGATGGAGGAGGGCAAGGACGCGGCCGAGGCCCTGTGGCTCGGCGCCTCCTTCAAGTTCCGCGCGATCCTGATGACGTCTTTGGCCGTCATCTTCGGCGCCCTCCCGCAGATCACCGACCCCTTCTTCGTCAAAGCCTCCATGGGCGCGGTCATCGTGGGAGGGATGCTCGGCTCGATCCTCTTCACCCTCGTCCTGATCCCGGTCCTGTTCCTGCTCGCCTGCCGGCTAACCGGCTTCTTCGCCCGGCTCCGCGGACATTGAGCCCCCCGAAAAGACCGGCGCCGGCCCCGCCCGGGCACCTCCCGGCGGAGCCGGCACTTGGCGGCCGTCGCGGCGCCGCTACTTCTTGATCGCCTTCCTGTCCGCCTCGCCGCTCAAGCCCGTCCACTCCTCCATGAGGCTGGGCGAGCAGCCCTTCTTCAAGTGGCCCTTGCCCGCGCCCGAGGCGGCCACGATCTGCCGGCAGGTGCAGCCCCTGGTCGCGAGCATGTCGTAGACCGCGCTCGGCGCTTCGCTCGGACCGACCTCGAAGGGGCCGAAGCCCGCGTTCTGCGCGTACTGGTTGGCGTTGAGCGAGATGCCGTCCGCGCTGGAGCCCGGACACGCGTCGGTCTCGCCCTCGAAGGACTCGTACACGCCGTCGCCGTCGGCGTCGTCCGGCGCGGACACCGCGAAGTTGCTGAAATGATAGGTGAGCAGGGTCAGGGTGTTGGCGTCCATGTCGAGCTCGGCGTTCTGGGCCTCCCAACCCTGCGTGTCCGGGTTGAACCAGAAGACGTCCATCTTCTCTTCCTGCCTCGGGTTCTTCAGCATGGTGTCGTCGTAGGTGAACACGATCGTCACCGGCTCGCCGAAGGTCGCGCCCTCCGGAGTGATCGCGTAGTCCGCCAGCCCGAACGCGTCGCCCTTGTTGGTCGAGACCTTGAAGCTCCCGGTCGTGCTGATCACCGTGACCGTGGCCGGCTCCTCGAACGCGCCGGGCGGTATGGTGACGACCGCGTCGTCCGTCTCCACTGTGCCGCCCTCTTCGCCGATCACCTCGGCGGCGTCGCCGTCCTCCTCGTTGGTCGTACCGTCGCCGTCCAGGTCGGGGTCGCAGGCGTCCCCAATCCCGTCGCCGTCGAGGTCCGCCTGATCCGGGTTGGGGTCCGCGGGGCAGTTGTCGGCCTCATCGAGGTCGCCGTCGCCGTCATCGTCCGGGTCGCAGGCGTCGCCGAGCTCGTCGCCGTCCAGGTCCGCCTGATCCGCGTTGGCGGTCAGCGGACAGTTGTCCGTTCCGTCGTCCACCCCGTCCCCGTCGTCATCCGGGTCGCAGACGTCGCCTTGGCCGTCGCCGTCGTTGTCGGTCTGGTCGGCGTTCGCGGTCATCGGACAATTATCGGCCCCGTCGTCCACCCCGTCATCATCGTCGTCGGGATCGCAGACATCGCCGATGCCGTCACCCTCGTTGTCGGCCTGGGCGCCGTTGGCAATCATCGGGCAGTTGTCCGTTCCGTCATCGACCCCGTCGTTGTCGTCGTCCGGGTCGCAGGCGTCGCCCTGGCCGTCCTCGTCGAGGTCCTCCTGGCCCGGGTTGGCGTGCATGGGGCAGTTGTCGGCCAGGCCGAGCTTGCCGTCGCCGTCCGCGTCCGCGTCGCAGACGTCGCCCTGGCCGTCGCCGTCGAGGTCCTCCTGGCCCGGGTTCGCGTCGGCCGGGCAGTTGTCCACGTCGTCGTCGATACCGTCGCCGTCGGTGTCGTCGCAGACGTCGCCCAGGCCGTCGCCGTCCTGGTCGGCCTGGTCCGGGTTGGCGGCCTGCGGGCAGTTGTCGTCCCCGTCGCCGACCCCGTCGTTGTCGTCATCCTGGTCGCAGACGTCGCCCTGGCCGTCGCCCTCCCAATCGGCCTGGTCCGCGTTGGGGAGCACGGGACAATTGTCGCACGCGTCGCCCACGCCGTCCCCGGGCCCGCCGTGGCCCGCCAGCTCCGCCTCGTAGCTGGCCCGGATCTCCTCGGCGCTGACGGCGCGGTCGTAGACCGCGACCTCGTCGATCAGACCCAGGAAGGCCTGGCTGACCTGAAAACCTCCCCGGAACGCATCCTGCTCCTGCCCTATCAGGAAGTTCTTGAGGTCGATGGTCTGGCCGGCCAGCCTGGCGCCGGAATACTCCTCCTCGCCGTCTTTGAAGAGCTTGAGCGAGCCGTCCGAGCTTCTCCACGTCACGGTGATATGGTGCCAGACCCCGTCATTGGCGGAAACGCCGGTGCTCACGGCCCCCCCCTTGAGGTAGATCGCGAGATTCCGGTAGTCGTAGATCAGGAACTGATTGTGGTTGCTCCCGTTGGAGCAGGAGATCGGAGTCCCCGCTTTGGTCGCATCGTCGGTCTTCATCCAGAACTTGACGGACAACTCGGCGAACTCGTGCTCGAACGGATACGCCTCGACGTAATCGTTGGTGCCATCGAGGCTCAAGGCGCCCCCGACCCGGCCGGTCGTCCAGATGGGACCGTTGAAGAGCGTCGCGGGATGGTCGCCGGCCGAATCGCCCGCGGTCGGCCCGTCGCCTTCCTCGAACCTCCAGTAGGAGACCATGCCCGGCATGCCGTCGGTGTCCGCCTGGTCCGGGTTGGCCGCCGCGGGACAGTTGTCGCAGACATCGCCCAAGGCGTCCGCGTCCGAGTTGACCTGGTCCGGGTTGCCGGCGCGCGGACAATTGTCGTCCCCGTTCCCGACGCCGTCGCCGTCCTCGTCCAGGTCGCACACGTCCCCGACCCCGTCGCCGTCCAGGTCAGCCTGGTCCAGATTATACGTGGCAGGGCAGTTGTCACAGGCGTCTCCCAGCCCCTCGCCCGCGTAGCCGTGCCCGTTGAGACCGTTCCGGTAATGGCGCAGGATCGTCTCCGGGGTCAAGGCCCTGTGATAGATCGCGACCTCGTCGATGGTCCCGTCGAAATGGCTGTCCGAGCTCGGGTTGTTGCCGATCCGCATCGGCCCGGCGGTGTCCCGTATTCCTCCCGTATAGTAGGTGCACCACGTCTTCAGCTCCCCGTTCACGTAGGTCTCCATCCTCCTCGACACGCCGTCGATGATGGTCACCACGTGGTACCACTCGCCCGCTGAGATGATCCCGTGCCAGGTGGGGCAGGCCCTCTCGCCGACGCCCACCCTGTCCCAGGACGTCGAGGTGTGGTGCAGATATCCGGCCTTGTTCAGCCACAAGGTGTTCTCCCTGTTCTCGCAACCGGTGGTGCAGTCGGGAGTGTCCCCTTTCCAATACAGCGACTGCCAAGTCTTGCCGAAAGCGTCGACCTTGAACCACAACTCGACGCTGACCCGCTCTTCGGAATGCAGGTTCGGCGAGTCGGGGATCTCCACGTAGTCATCCACCCCGTCGAAGCTCAAGGCGTCTCCGACCCGGCCGGCCGTCCAAGTCGGGCCGTTGACGAGAGTCCCCGCGTTGCCGTCGACCGAATCGCCCGCCGCCGCGCCGGAGCCTTCGTCGAACTTCCAGTAAGATACGGCGTCGATGACGCCGTCCGAGCCTTCGCTCTCCGATTGATCGGAATTGGGCATATCGGGACAGTTGTCGCCGACGTCGAAGACGCCGTCGCCGTCTTCGTCCTCGCACGCGTCCCCGACGCCGTCCAAGTCGCCGTCATCCTGGTCCGGGTTGCGGACCGTGGGGCAGTTGTCGCAGGCGTCTCCGAAGGAGTCTCCGTCCGCGTCGGCCTGATCCGCGTTGTGGTCGGCGGGGCAGCCATCGCACAAGTCGCCCGCGCCGTCGCCGTCCGCATCCTCCTGCCCGGGATTATAGAGCCCGGGGCAGTTGTCGCAGGCGTCGCCCGCGCCGTCGTTGGGATACCCGTGTCCCGCCACTCCCGCCTGATAATGGGCTTGGATCTCCTCCGGCGTCAACACCCTTCCGTAGACCGCCACCTCGTCGAGCAGACCCTCATACCAGGGCGTATGCGGCCAGCCCCGCCAAGGGCTATAGTAGCCGCCGAGATTGACGCCCGAGTGATCGAGGAATCCGACATTCCCCGCGTTGCCTGACGCGTCCAACTCCCCGTCGATATAAACGGCGAGGGTCTCCTTCTCCAGATCTCTCACGGCGACGACGTGGTACCACCTGTTTTCGAGTGCGGTGATGGAATACAACTTGTTCTCCCAGTACTTGCAGCCCCCGGTGATCACGTGCCCGACCGCAGAGAAGTACAACCTGCCGTCCGGCTCCACCGCGAACTCATATCCCCCCCTCCAGCTGTAGCAGGAGCCCCAATACCCGTTCTCGATGAAGGCCTGCCTGTGCACCAGGTCCGTGCCCGCCGGCTTGATCCACGCCTCCAGAGAGAAGCTGTTCTCGTGCCCGATCAGATACTTCCCTATCCATACGTAGTCGTCCGCCCCGTCGAAGCTCAACGCGTTGCCGACCTGCCCGGACGTCCAGGCCGGGCCGTAATAGAGCCTTCCCGTATTGCCGGCCACCGAATCGGCCGCGTCCGTTCCGGCGCCCTCATCGAGCTTCCAGTAGCCGGTCATCCCGTCGGTATCGGCCTGGTCGGGATTGTAGATGTGGGGACAATTGTCGGCCTCGGGCGGGATGCCGTCCCCGTCGTCCTGGCCCCAAGCTCCGTTCGCCCCGGCTAAGACCAAGGAAAGCGCGAGCGCCCATGATGCCCTTGAAAGCTTTCTCGTGTTCATCGTATTGCCCCCCGCGGGAAATGACATGACCGCCAAGTCGAGGGTGGGGACTCGCCGGCTCCCTGCCCCGCCCTCCTAAGTATAGCCCGGCGCCGGATGATGTCAACGGATGATTTCGCCGCCCCTGACCGAATAGTCAAATAACGAACCCGCCGCCGCGGCGCGCATGAGCGGCCGCCATCGGGCGATACCGGGCTCGCCCGTCCTCGCCGTCTCCCTCATCTCCGTCCCCCTCCCCCAGGAACTCGCTGAATTCGATCCAGGTTCCCTTTTCCTCCGGCATCCCGCCTGACAGAAATTTTTAGTCCATATTATTCATGGCTTTTTCCATCACCGAATGTCAGCCGTTGTCCTTGACTTGTCGGCGGGCCACGGCTATATATTATGGAAGGCGCTATCAAAAAACAACATCCCGGAGAAGCCTTGGGCCATCTCACCACGCCGGAAGCAATCGCCGCGCAAAGGAGACTTGCGATGAATAAGATCCTGCTATCAGCCCTGGCCTCGGCCATCTTCTCCCTCAACATCGGTCATGCGAGCGCGGCGGGCATCGTGACCGACGACTTCGGCGACGGGGTGATAGACGCCTCGTTATGGAAACCGTTCGCGTCCCCGACCATTGACATCGAAGAGGCGGACGGAGTCCTCAAGACGAGCAAGTACGGGGGAGGCGCCGGGGGCAAGGCCGGGCTGGACGCCAAATGGTATCTGGTCGGGGATTTCGACATTTGGATCGACTACGACTGGAAGCATTACTCTGGGGGGACCACCTCCGAACGCAACGACGACTCTCGCGCCCAACTATACGTCTATAACACGGCCGTCGCGGGAGAGCAGTTCATCCTCAATAACCACCGCTGGGCGTCGGGAAGCTCGCGCGAGATCATCTTCCACGACCCCGGGATCGCGTGCTATATCGCCGGGAGCGTCGTTCCCTTGACGGGCGGACTGCGCATACGCCGCGTGGGCAGCACCTTTTACGGCTACTACAGGAACGGAAACGGGCCGTGGGTCCTCATGTGCTCCGCGCAGGGCTTCGACACGCCGGGCCGGGTCAGGATCCTCGGCACCACCGGAGGCCTGGCGGACTTCGAGGTCAATTTCGACGACTTCCACGCCGAGTTCACCGCGGACGCGGACGGAGACGGCATCAGCGACGACGACGACAATTGTCCGGACGTTTCCAATCCGGACCAAGCGGACACCGACGGCATCCCGGGGATGGTCTCCTACTGGAGCTTCGACGAGGGCGCCGGCACGACGGCCGGCGACTCCGCCGGCGGCAACACGGGGACTCTCTTGAACGGGCCGGCATGGACGAGCGGCCAGGTCGACGGCGCGCTGAGCTTCGACGGCGCGGACGACTACGTCACGGTCCCCGACCATCCAAGCCTCAGGATCACCGATACCGTGTCCATACAGTTTTGGGCGAAGAGACAGCGGTTCGGCGTGGACTTTGTCCTAGAGAAAGGCGGCGATTGGACCAGCGGCCACACGAACTACGGGGTCGGGGTGCACTCGCAGAACGACAACATGTTCTTCTTCATCTTCAACAGAGGATGGAGAGCGACCCCGGGCGTCACGGATCTCGAGTGGCACCACTATGCCGTCGTGGCCGTGGACGGACAAACCAATCCTCTGTTCTATATAGACGGGCAGGCGAGACCGGTCGGATCCGGCGGCGGAACTAGCACGATGGACCTATATCCTTCCACGCTGGACCTCCACATAGGCGCCCAGGTCGGGTCCTGGACCTATTACGGGAAGAATATCCTCGACGAGATCGCGATCTTTGACAGGGCATTGAGCGGCGCGGAGATCCAGGATTCCTATCAGGCGGGCTTGGCGGGCCATGCCGGCGACGGCGTGGGCGACGCCTGCGACAACTGCCCGGCCGCCCTCAACCAAGACCAGGCGGACGGCGACGGCGACGGAATAGGCGACGCGTGCGAAGACTCCGACGCCGACGGCGTGCCGGACTCCAGAGACAACTGTCCCGACCATTACAACCCGGACCAAGCGGACACCGAAGGCATTTTGGGAATGATCTCCTACTGGAGCTTCGACGAGGGCTTCGGCACGATGGCCGGCGACTCCGCCGACGACAACACAGGGGCTCTTTTGAACGGGCCGGCATGGACGGACGGCCAGGTCGACGGCGCCCTGAGCTTCGACGGCGTGAATGATTACGTGACGGTCCCCGACGACCCGAGCCTGAGAATCACAGACGTCGTATCCATACAGTTTTGGGCCAAGAGACAGCGATTCGGCATCGACTTCGTCCTTGAGAAAGGCGGTGATTGGACCAGCGGGCAGACGAATTATGGCGTCGGGTTGCACGCGGCGGGAGACAACAGGTTCTTCTTCATCTTCAACAGGGGATGGAGGGGGACCCCGGGCGTCACGGATCTCGAGTGGCACCACTACGCCGTCGTGGCCGTGGACGGACAGGAGGACCCTCTGTTCTACATAGACGGGCAGGCGAGACAAGTCGGAGAAAGCGGCGGCACGAGCACGATGGACCTATATCCTTCCACATTGGACCTCCACATAGGCGCCCAGGTCGGGACCTATACCTATTATGGGAATAACATCCTCGACGAGATAGCGATCTTCGACAGGGCTTTGAGCGCCACGGAGATCCAGAACGCCTATCAGGCGGGCTTGGCGGGCCATGGCTCCCTCAACGACGGCGTGGCCGACGCCTGCGACAACTGCCCCGATGTCTATAACCCGGACCAGGCGGATACCGACGGCGACGGCGTAGGGGACGCATGCGCCGCCCAGTGCGTGGACGCCGACGGCGACGGTTACGAGGCGAACGACGCCTCGTGCCTCGCGGGGACGGACTGCGACGACGGGGACGCAAGCGTCAACCCGGGCGCCGACGACGGCGATTGCGACGGCGTGGACCAGGACTGCGACGGCATCCAGGACGGCGGCTATATCGTG
>JBDREN010000138.1:0-53890 GCA_043819795.1 Elusimicrobiota bacterium | reverse complement strand
GGCGAAATCGCCTGGAGCGAGCCGAGCCAAGGCGCGACGAGGGAGCATCCCTCGACGGGATGTGACCGAGGAGCAACGCAGGCGCAGGCCGCTTCCAGGCGATTGCAGGCCCCGGAAGACTTTTGCCACGGGCTGCTAGCCTTTCAGGACGCCGAACGGCCGCATCCGGGCGACCTTGCGCGAGATGCCGGAGCGGTCGCAGACGTCGACGACATGGGAGACGTCCTTGTAGGCGAGGGGGGCCTCCTCCGCCAGGCCCCGGTAGGAGTCGGTGCGAACGGCGATCCCCCGGGCGCCGAGCTCCCGGACCAGGTCCTGGCCCCGGACCTGCTTGGCCGCCTGCGTGCGGCTCATCATGCGGCCGGCGCCGTGACAGACCGTCCCGAAGGTCTCCTTCATGGCGCGCTCCGTGCCGACGAGCACGTAGGAGTGCGTCCCCATCGATCCCGGGACCAGGACGGGCTGGCCCACGTCGCGATAGGCCTCGGGAAGCTCGGGGTGCCCGGCCGGGTAGGCGCGGGTCGCCCCCTTGCGGTGCACGCAGAGCCTGCGCTTGCGGCCGCCCACCTCGTGCTCCTCGATCTTCGCGATGTTGTGGCTCACGTCGTAGACGAGGCGCATGCCCAGGTCCCGCGGCCCCACCTGGAGCACGGGCATGACGGCCTCCCGCACGAGGTCGGTGATGACCTGCCGGTTGGCGCACGCGTAGTTCGCGGCCGCGCACATGGCGGCATGATAGTCCTTGCCCTCCGGCGAGCTCAGCGGCGCGCAGGCGAGCTGCCGGTCGGGAAGCGAGATGTTGTAGCGGCCCATGACCCTCATCATCGTCTTCAGAAAGTCCGAGCAGATCTGGTAGCCGCAGCCCCGGGACCCGGTATGGATGAGCACCACGAACTGCCCCTCGAAAAGCCCGAACGCCGCGGCCACGCCCCGGTCGTAGACCGCGTCCACTTCCTGAAGCTCCAGGAAATGATTGCCGCTGCCCAGCGTCCCGACCTGGTTCCTGCCCCGCTCGACGGCCCGGTCGCTCACGACGTCGGGGTCGGCGCCCTCCAGCATGCCCCCGTCCTCGATCGCCTCCAGGTCCTCGGCGTCGCCGTGGCCCCGCTCCACGGCCCAGCGCGCGCCCTTGCGCAGGACCTTGCCCATCTCGATCTTGTCGAGCCGGATGCGGCCGCCCTTGCCCACGCCCGAGGGCACCGTCCGGTGGAGCGCGTCCATAAGTTGCCCCGTGCGCGGCTTGACCTCGCTCGCCTTCAGGTCGCTGCGCAGAAGCCGGATGCCGCAGTTTATATCGTAGCCCACGACGCCGGGAGAGATGACGCCCTCGTCCAAGTCCATCGCGGAGACGCCCCCGACCGGCGCGCCGTAGCCCCAGTGGCAGTCGGGCATGGTCAGCGAATGCCCCACCACGCCGCGAAGGTGCGCGACGTTAGCCACCTGCTCCGCCACGCGCTCGCGCTCGATCTTCCCGATCATCTTGTCCGAGGCGTATATCAGTCCGGGCACGCGCATCCCGCCGGTCTTGGGGACCTCGAAGCGGAACTCGTCGAGCTTGATGATCCTGCGCTCCATGATTTATACGATCGGCTCCTCCTGAAGTTCCCCTGTAGGCCTCGATCGCGGCCGCCGTCCCCTAATGATAACGGAATCCCTTTAAGCTCTTCATTGAAACACGACACGGCATCCGTCCCCCTCCCATCCCCGCGTCCCTCCCCGCGGGGGAGGGACGCGTATTAGACGTCGAGGATGAGGGTGGCCGTCCAGAGGCCGCCTTGCCGGACGACCTTAAGGCCGTGGTAGGTGGCGGCCTTGACTTCGGTCTTGACCTTGGTCTCCTGGAGCCCGTCGCCGCTCACGTGGGCCTCGAGGGAGCGGTCGTCGGCGGACAGGATGCGGATCCTGGCCGGCAGCCACAGCTCGGCCGAGACGCGGTAGATGAGCTCGGTCAGCCAGTCCACGAGGAGGTCTTCGGGGTTATCGGCCCGCAAGTGGATCTCGGCGGCGAGAGGTCCCCGGCGAGTCTTCTCTAGGCCGTAGACGCAGAGCAGCCCAAGGGCCGCGTTCTTGTAGAACGCCTTCCACGTGGGGCCGCTGATGCGCAGGCCGACATCGGAGGTGTGGGGAACGATCTCGAAGCCTGGCTTCGAGCCCGGAGGGGAGCCATGCCGGGACGCCTCGGGATCGGCGGCGCGTCCCCGGCGCGGCTTCGACCGCACCTTCGGCCCCTTAGGTGTCGCTCTCTCCACGATGGCGCCTACTTGTCCTTCAACTCGAGCTTGAGCTCCGCGACGCCGTTCTCCCTGACGACCGGAGCGACCCGGGCCACCTTATCCCCCTCTTTGAGCCGCACGAGACGCACGCCCTGGGTGTTGCGGGAGATCGTCTTGATGGCCTTGCACTGCATGCGGATCGTCATCCCGCCGGTCGTCATGACCATCAGATCGTCGTCGTCGGTCACGAGCTTGATGCCGATCACCTCGCCGTTGCGCTCGGTCGTCTTGATGGTGATGATCCCGCCGCCGCCCCGGTGCTGGCCGCGGTACTCGCTCAGGTCCGTCCGCTTGCCGTAGCCGCGCCCGCACACGGTCAGAAGCGTCCGCTGGGCCTTCGGCGCGCAGGCCTCCATGCCCACGACATGGTCGCCCTTGCCCAGGCGCAGGCCCCGCACTCCCTTGGCCTGGCGGCCCATGACGCGGACGTCCCCTTCGGGGAAGCGGATCGCCCTGCCCTTCCTGGTCCCCATGAGGATCTCGTCCTTGCCGTAGGTGTGCTGGACCTCGACGAGGACGTCGCCTTCCACCAGGGTGATGGCGGCGATGCCCGTGCGCCGGATGTTCGCGAAGTCCGCGAGCGCGGTCCGCTTGACGGTCCCGTTGCGGGTGCACATCGTGAGGAAGCTCTCCTTCCCCTTTTTCTCGCCGAAGGACCGGATCGCGATCACCGAGGTGACCTTATCCCCGCCCGACAGGTGCAGGAGGTTGACGACCGCCTTGCCCCTGGATATCCGGCCGCCCTCCGGGACCTCGTAGGCCTTGAGGGCGTAGACCTTGCCCCGGTTGGTGAACATCAGCAGCGTCGCGTGGCTGTCGGTGACGAAGAGGTGCTCGATAAAATCCTCCTCCTTCATCGACTGCCCGGTCACGCCCTTGCCCCCGCGGCCCTGGACCCGGTAGGTGTCGACCGGAATGCGCTTCACGTAGCCGCCGTTCGAGAGCGTGACGACGACCTCCTCCTTGGTGATGAGGTCCTCGAGGGTCATCTCGGAGCGCTCGGCCGTGATCTGCGTGCGGCGCTTGTCGCCGTACTTGTCCTTCAGGTAGGCGAGCTCATCCTTGATGATTTTCAGCACCTTCTTGGGATCGGCGAGGATGGCGCGCAGCTCGCCGATCCGCTTCTGGAGCTCGTCGTATTCATTCTTGATCTCGCCGGCCGACAGGCGCGTCAGCTGGTGCAGGCGCATGTCGAGGATCGCCTGGGCCTGGACGCGGCTGAACGAGAACTGCTTGATAAGCTTCTCGCGCGCCTCCGCCTGGTCCTTCGCGCCCCGGATGATCTTGATCACCTTGTCGATATTCTTGAGGGCTATCAAGAAGCCCTCGAGGAGGTGGGCCCGGTCCAGGGCCTTTCTCAGCTCGAAGCGCGTGCGCCGCGTGACAACGGCCTTCCGGTACTCGACGTAGTGCCCCAGGATGCGGACCACCGGCAGCACGCGCGGGCGCCCGTCCACGAGCGAGAGCATGATGACGCCGAACGTGGTCTCCAGGGCAGTATGCTTAAACAGCTGGTTGAGGACCACGTTGGCGTTACCGTCGCGCTTGATCTCGATGACGACCCGCATGCCGCGCCGGTCGGACTCGTCGCGGATGTCGGAGATGTCGGGGATCTTCTTATCGCGGACCAGGTTGGCGATGTTCTCCAGAAGATGCGCCTTATTCACCTGGTAGGGGAGCTCGGTAACGATGATCGCCTGCCTGTTGCCCCGGATCTCCTCGATGTCCGTCTTGGCCTGGGTGCGGATCGATCCCCGCCCGGTCTCGAAGTAGTCCCGGACCCCGCTCTTCCCGCGGACAATGCCCGCGGTGGGGAAATCCGGGCCCTTCATGATCTCCATCAGGTCCTTCGTCCCCATCATGGGGTCGTCGATGTAGGCGGCTACGGCGTCGCAGACCTCCCCGCAGGTTGTGCGGGGGGATGTTCGTCGCCATGCCGACCGCGATCCCCGTCGAGCCGTTGACCAGCAGGTTGGGCAGCCGAGCGGGAAGCACGAGGGGCTCCTCGAGCGAGCCGTCGAAGTTGGGCGCGAAATCGACGGTGTCCTTGTCGATGTCGAGAAGAAGCTCGTCGGCGATGTGGGCAAGGCGGCACTCGGTGTAGCGGTAGGCGGCCGCCGGGTCGCCGTCGATCGACCCGAAGTTGCCTTGCCCGTCCACCAGGGGGTGCCGCAGCGAGAAGTCCTGCACCATGCGCACCAGCGCGTCGTAGACCGCCGAGTCGCCGTGGGGATGGAACTTGCCGAGCACGTCGCCGACGACGCGCGCCGCCTTCTTATAGGGCTTATTGTACTTGAGCCCCATCTGATCCATCGTGTAGAGGATGCGGCGATGGACGGGCTTGAGGCCGTCGCGGACGTCGGGCAGGGCGCGTCCGACGATCACCGACATCGCGTAGTCGATATACGAAGACTTCATCTCATCGCCGATGTCGCGCGTCACGACGTTGCCGATCGGCTCGGGGATCAACTTGGGCTCTTGCATGTGAATAATGGTGCCAGGTGTTAACTTATTCGCCTGTTTCCGCTATGGCGTAGCTGAAGGGGGCGAATAAGTTAACACCTGGCACCGTCCTCCCTTAGATATCGAGGTTCTTCACTTCCTTCGCGTGCGTCTCGATGAACTGCCGGCGCGGGCCGACCTTATCGCCCATCAGCGTCGTGAATGTGGTCTCGGCGCCGGCGCGGTCCTCCAGGGCGACCTTGATGAGCTTGCGCCGCTTGGGGTCCATCGTCGTCTCCCAGAGCTGCTCGGGGTTCATCTCGCCGAGACCCTTGTAGCGCTGGATGCTCGCGCCGGAGTGCGCCGCGTCGCGGACGCCGTCCAACAGCTCCTTGAGGCCGAAGCCGTCCTTCTCGGCGCGCGCCGTCTTCATCTGGAACAGCGGCTTGGTATTCTCGTCTTCCTTGTGCCGGTGGTACCAGGCCACGTCGAGGCCGAGCCGCTTGAGCTTGACCTCGTGCTGAGCGAGCTTCTCCAGCTCCCACAGCTCCTGCACCTCGGCGCCCAGCCCCTCATCGACCTCGACGACGGCGGTGTCCTTTTCGCCCTCCGCCTTCAGCTCCGCCTTCAGCTTCTCGCGGTGGGCCTGGATGATCTCCTCCTGGTGCTCCCGCCACTCCTTATCGCTGTAGAAGTAGTGGTACTCGCCCGGAGACTCCTCGTAGCGGTATATAGGAAGCCCTCCCTCCTTCCGCAAGCGGAGGAAGTCATCGAGCGTCAGGCTCTTGCGCTCGAGGTGCCGGAGCAGGTCCTCCATCTGGATGAGATGGATGAGGATGACCTCGAGGTCCTTGGGGCTCAGAACTTTCGAGCGCTTCCCGTCGGGCGAGAACGCCCTCACCTCCACCTCTCCGAGGCCCTCCCTGAGCAGCCACGCGTTCATCTTGGCCTCGGTGTCGATGTAGAGCTCCTTTTTTCCCTTCTTCACCTTGAAGAGGGGCGGCTGGGCGATGTAGATATGGCCGCCCTCTATGAGCGCCTTCATCTGCCGGTAGAAGAAGGTCAGGATCAGCGTCCGGATGTGCTGGCCGTCGACGTCGGCGTCCGCCATGATGATAAGCTTGTGGTAGCGGAGCTTCTCAAGGTTGAGGCCGTCGCCGCCCTCCCCTATCCCGGTGCCTATCGCCGAGATCAACGTCCGGATCTCTTCGTTGGAGAGTATCTTCACCATCCGCGCCCGCTCGACGTTCAGTATCTTCCCCTTGATGGGAAGGATCGCCTGGAAGGCACGGTCGCGCCCCTGCTTGGCGGAGCCCCCGGCCGAGTCCCCCTCGACGATGAACAGCTCGCAGTGCTCCGGCTGGCGCTCCTGACA
The DNA here is from genome assembly GCA_043819795.1 of Elusimicrobiota bacterium. Taxonomy (GTDB): domain Bacteria; phylum Elusimicrobiota; class Elusimicrobia; order UBA1565; family UBA1565; genus JBDREN01. The sequence continues at coordinate 47,800 of JBDREN010000138.1, read as the reverse complement.
ATCGGCCAGCTTGCCCGGCAGGGCGCTCCCCTCGAGGACTCCCTTGCGGCGGGTCAGATCCTTCGCCTTGCGCGCCGCCTCGCGGGCCTCGGCCGCCTGCATCGTCTTCTGGACGATAGCCTTCGCGGTGGCCGGGTTCTCCTCGAAGAACGACACGAGGAATTCGCCGGCGATGGACTTGACCCAGCCCTCGACCTCGGCGTTGCCCAGTTTGGTCTTGGTCTGGCCCTCGAACTGCGGCGCCCCGATCTTCACCGAGAGCACGGCCGTCAAGCCTTCGCGGACGTCGTCGCCCGTGATATTGAATTTTTTACCCTTCAGTAGGTCGAGTTTCTTGACGTAGTAGTTGATCGCGCGGGTCAAGGCGCCCCGGAAGCCGGCCAGGTGCGTGCCGCCCTCCACGGTATGGATGTTATTGACGTAGGAGAACACGTTCTCCGAGAAGTCCGCGTTGTACTGGATCGCGAACTCGACGACGCCGTCGTCGCGGGTCTTCGAGTGGAAGATGGGTTTCGCGTGGACCGTTTTCTTATTGGCGTTCAGGAACTGCGCGAACTGAGTGATGCCTCCCGAGTAATGAAATACTTGCTTCTTATCCTCCCGCTCATCGATAAGCGTGATCCTGGCGCCGGCGTTCAGGAAGGCGAGCTCGCGCAGCCTCTTGACCAGCGTATCGAACGAGAACTGATGGCCGTCAAATATGTCCGGGTCCGGTTTGAACACGATCTTCGTGCCCCGGTCGTTCGTCTTACCCACCGCCTTCACGGGACCGATCGCCTTCCCGCGAGCGTACTTCTGCCTCCATATCTGCCCGTCCCGATAGACCTCGACATCGAGCGACTCCGAAAGCGCGTTGACCACCGAGACCCCGACCCCGTGAAGGCCGCCCGATATTCTGTAGGCCCGGCGGTCAAACTTCCCGCCGGCGTGCAGGACCGTCATCACGACCTCGAGAGCGGACTTTCCCTTCAGCTTAGGATCTTTGACGTCCGCTATGGGATCGACGGGGATACCGGAGCCGTCGTCGAGCACCGTGACGGAGTTCCCGGGATGAATGATGACGTCGACGCTCTTGCAGCGCCCCGCGAGGATCTCGTCCACTGAGTTATCGACGACCTCATAGACGAGATGATGCATGCCGGACGGGCCCGTCGACCCTATATACATGGCCGGACGCTTGCGCACGGCCTCGATCCCCTCGAGGACTTGGATCGTCGAGGAATCGTAGACGTTATCCAAATTCTTCTCTTTCGGTTCCAGTTCCGCGGTCTTAGACATTACGCGCTTTCTCCCTCCCGCCCGACTTTCTCCGCTGACGGGACCTCCCTGGGAATCCTCGGCGGACTCCTCGTTCGTTCTTTCTTTCTTCGGCCCCGCAGCCATGGCTTATTCCCGCGTCGTCCTGATGCCTTTGATCCACGACCTCTTAAAATATTTATTTAGGCTGCGGACGACCTGCCCGCCCCTAAGCTGCAGCTCCTGGGCCGCCGCGGGCGTGCTGACCCGGACGTATAATATCCCCCGCCGCACCGCGGCCAGCGCCCAGTGCCGGGATAAATGTCCGACCTCACGCTCCCAAACCTGGTTCAGTATCAGCATGCGGTCCGTTTCCACGCCGTGCTGGAACTTCCAGCCCCGCAGCACGTCCGAGGCCTTCGTCCAGCGTGCCTTGCGGGATGCGCGGAACATGGTCACACGCGCATCGGCATCACGACGTATTTAAAGCCTTCCTGCGCCTCTCCTTCGGGCTCGAGGAGGACGGGGTTCACGGGAGTGGTGAGCGACATTAGGACTTTCTCGGAACCTATAGCCTTCAGCCCGTCGATGACGTACTGCGGGTTGAACGCGATGATGAAATCGTCGCCTTTATATTCGACGGGAATCTCGTCGTCGAACTCGAGCGTCTGGCTCGACGCGGAGATATGGAGAGCCCCCTTCTTTAGGGTGAACTTAACGGAGCCTCCCCGATCCTGGCTGCACAAAGACGCCTGCTTGGTCATTACAAGCAGGGTCTTCGTCGCTATGGAAAGCTTGATGTCTTTCTTGATAGGGATGACCTGCTCGTAGTTAGGGAAGCTGCCCTCGACAAGCCGGGAGAGCATCGTTGTGTCCTTCGTCTGGAACGCTATTTGGTTCTCAGTGATCGCTATGAGTATGGACTCATCCTCGCTGTTGCTTAGCAGGCGGGAGAGTTCATGGAGTATTTTAGTGGGGATGATGGCGCGGAATTCTTTATCTTTCGGGAGGATATCACGCTTCACCGTCGCAAGCCGACGGCCGTCGGTGGCGACCATCTCCATCGTCCCGCCGGAGGCCGCCCAAAACACCCCGTTGAGCACGTAGCGAGTCTCATCCGACGAGGCCGCGAAGATCGTCATCCGTATCATATCGGCAAGATCCGAGGCCCCGACGCTGAATGAGTTGCTCTTACTGAACTCGGGGAGGACCGGGTACTCGGATTTCGGAGTGCCGTTGATCACGAACCGGGAGCGTCCGCACTTAATCAGGACCTTGCTATCGTCGTCCATTGAGAGGAATATCTCATGGTCCAGCGGTAGCGTGTGGAGGATGTCGGAGAACTTCTTAGCGGGGATGGTGATGCTCCCCTCGTTCTCGATCTCGGCTTTTATGTATCGTTTTACTCCCATCTGGAGGTCGGTCGAAACGAGCTTTAGTTTCGATCCATCCGTCTCCATGAGGAAGTTCAGTAGTATCGGTAGTGTCGTCCTCGCGGAAAGCGCCGATTGGATCGTCTGCACGCCTTTCGACATTTCTTCAGTACTACAGTTGATTTTCATGCGTCCTCGTCCTCTTGTTTAATATTGCGAATACTGTGGATAAGTGGGGAATCCCATTGTTTTAAATCGTGTTTTTATCACCAACGCCCGGATGTTTTATCCCGGTTAATCACAGATCATGAAGTTATGCGCTATTCCGGGGTATAAGTCACTGGTTTTCCACAGTCTTGATGCGCTCGGTCAGTTTATTCACATTCTCGAGAAAAAACGGGTCCTTCTCTATTAGTCTCTTAATCTTATCTCGGGCGTGGATTACCGTCGTATGGTCCCGGCCCCCGAACGCTCTTCCGATGTCCGTCGTGGACAGCTCCGTCAACGTGGAGGAGAGGTACATGGCGAGCTGCCGTGGGAACGATACCTCATTGCGGCGCGAGCGCGATTTCATATCCTTCAGCTCGATCGCGTACTTCTCCGCCACCTGGCGCTGTATCGTCTCGACGCGGACCGTCATCGGGCCTTCGGCCCCGATGGAGTCCTTTAAAAGCTCCTTAGCCGTGTCGACGTTAAGGGGCGTGCCGGTCAGCGATGAAAACGCGCTCAGGCGGATGAGCGCCCCCTCGAGCTCGCGTATGTTCGACTTAATGACGGTCGCGACGTAGAGGATCACATCGTCCGGCACGAAGATATTCTCGGCCCCGGCCTTCTTGCGCAGGATCGCGATGCGGGTCTCCAAGTCCGGGGCCTTGATGTCCGATACGACGCCCCATTCCAACCGCGAGATCAGGCGCTGCTCGATCGGAGCCATCTCCTTCGGGGCTCGGTCGGACGCGATGACGATCTCCTTATGGGAATCGAACAGCGAATTGAACGTGTAGAAGAACTCCTCCTCGCTGCGGCCCTTCCCGATAAGGAACTGGATGTCGTCTATGAGAAGGCAGTCAAGGTTGCGGTATTTACCGCGGAAGGCGTCGGGCTTGTCGTAGCGCAGCGAATCGATATACTCGTTGACGAACTGCTCGGACGTCGTATATAGAACGCGCGCGCGCGCGTGCGTTCTCCGCATCGAGTGCCCGATGGCGTGCATGAGATGGGTCTTCCCGAGGCCGACGCCTCCATAGATGAAGAACGGATTGAACTGCCGTCCCGGGTTCTTGGCCACCGCCTCCGCCGTGGCGTGGGCGAACCTGTTCGACGCTCCCACGACGAACGAGGAGAACGTGTAGCGCGGATTGAGCTCGCTGAGCGAGAACTCGGACTGGGGCCGGGCCTCCTCGATGGGGTCGACCTTCGGGAGTGCGTTCTTGAGGTCCTTGGCGGCGGAGTAGTCGAGGGCTATGTCCTCTCCGGTCAGGCTCTTGATATAGCTCTCGATCTTCTGCTGGTAATGGTCTTTGATCCACTCGGTGAAGAACTTATTCGGGACCTTGATGCGGAGCTGCTGGTTCTCGATCCCAACGACCTCCACCGGCCTGAGCCAGAGCTCGATGTTGTCGTCGCCGATCTCCGGCCGCAGGTAGTCTACGACATCGGCCCATATCTTCGCCGGATCTAGGTTACTCACAGGTTATCCACAGGTGTTGATAGTCGAAAAAATGTTTTCGGATAGGCATTTTTCCGCGTCGTCACGGGTCCGGCGTACGCAGGAGCGCACGAGGGCTTCAACTACGCCCCAATTTGGAATATTCTATTAAATTTACTATGGAAAGTCAATTCTATAGAGGGGCTTATTGACACTATGGAATAAATAGTCTACACTGGGGCGGTTCATTTTTCGCCTCTGGAGGACAAATGAAGATCCATATCACCGGCAGACAGATGCGCCTGACGAAATCCATCCGTGATTATGTGGAAGAGAAGGTGGGTAAGGCGCAGAAGTACTTCAATCACATCGTCTGGGCCCAGGTCCTGGTCTCGGTGGAGAAGCGGTCGCACCAAGCCGAGATCGTGATACACGCATCGAAGCAGACCTTCCGGGCTCTGGCTAAGGCCGGGGACCTCTACGCCGCCGTGGACCTCGCGTCTGACAAGATCGACACGCAGCTTCGCAAGTACAAAGAGCGGCTGAAGGACCGTCACAAGACGTCCGTGCCGGAGATGGAATCGCTGATTCTGGAGCCCGAGCGGCGGCCGGTTCGCTTCTCGGTCATCAAGCAGGTCCCCCTCGTCCCGATGTCGCCCGAGGATGCCGGCCATGAGATGGAGCGCATGGGGTATACCTTCTGGATGTTCCGCGACGAGGACTCCGGGCAGGTCAACGTGATTTATCGGAGGCTCGACGAGTCTTTCGGGCTGCTTCAGCCCGCGAAGAAGGCGGGGCGCTAGCCTTTCCCCTCATGAGACACCTCACCGTCGGCGACCTGCTCAAGGAGCAGCGTGAGCGGCTGAGGCTCGAGCTGATCGTCGGAAAAAAGTCCCTTACCCGCAGGATACTCACTCCGAATGTCAACCGGCCGGGCCTGGCCCTGGCGGGGTTCCTGACCCCGTTCCGCGCCGAGCGCGTGCAGATCATCGGGCGGGGCGAGCACGCCTACTGCATGAAGGATCCGGGGGACCGAATCACCGCGAGCCTGGAGAAGATGCTGTCGCGCCCGAACATCCCGTGTCTCGTGATCACCCGGAACTTGAGGACCCCGCCGCCGCTGGCGCGGGCGTGCCGGAAGTTCGGCGTCCCCCTGCTGCGCACGGGGCTCGATACGGCCGATTTCATGGGAGAGTTCTCGGCCATGCTCGAGGAACGGCTGGCGCCGATGGTCCGGGTCCACGGCGACCTCGTGGAAGTCTACGGGCTCGGGGTCCTCATCCATGGCAGGGCTGGAATCGGGAAGTCGGAATGCGCGCTCGAGCTCGTCAAGCGTGACCACATCCTGGTCTCCGACGACATCGTGGAGATCCGTCAGAAGCCGGGAGACGTCTTGATGGGCAGGTGCCCGGACTCTCTGAAGCATTATCTGGAGGTCCGCGGCCTGGGTATCCTTGACGTCAAGCACCTCTTCGGGATCGGCTCGATCCTGGAGGCGTCCCAGGTCGAGTTGGCCGTCCTCTTGGAGCCCTGGGACCCCCAGGCCCACTATGAGCGCACCGGGCTCAAGCGCAGGACCGTGAAGATCATCGATGTGGAGGTCCCGCTCGTCAGGATTCCCGTGAGCCCCGGCCGCAACCTGGCGGTGCTCATCGAGGTCGCCGCGCTCAATCAGAGGCTGAAGACCCAGGGCTACTCCAGCGCGGAGCGCTTCAATAGGGACTTAATCGAGCGGATGGCCGCGCGGCGCAGGCACCGGGCATGAGGGTCAAGGGGCGGCGTCTTTTCATCATCACGGGCCTGTCGGGGGCGGGAAAGAGCCAGGCCCTCAAGTTCCTGGAGGATTTCGGGTTCTCCTGCGTCGACAACCTCCCGGTCTCCCTGATCGGCTCCTTTGAGGACCAGGTCCTCAGGTCTTCGCGCCCCCGCGAGGTCGCGCTGGGGCTGGACGTTCGCGGAGGGGGCTTCCTCAAGGGTTTCGCGGGGATGCTCGAGGACCTGCGTCAGCGGGGGCTGGACTGCCGCGTGCTCTTCCTGGACGCCTCGGACGAGACGCTGGTCCAGCGGTTCTCGGAGACCCGCCACCGGCACCCTCTGGGCAGGAACATCCTGCAGGCGATCCGAGCGGAGCGGGAGTCCCTCACCGAGATCAAGGGGCTGGCGGACAAGGTCATCGACACGAGCTCTTTGACTCTGGGAGAGCTCAAGGAGCAGGTGTCGTTCGCGCTCGGGACGAGGCGTACCCGGGAGATGCACCTCTCGGTCGTGTCGTTCGGCTACAAGCACGGCCTGCCTCTCGACGCCGACATCGTGATGGACGTGAGGTTCCTCCCGAACCCGAACTACCGGCCCAAGCTCAAGCGGCGGACGGGACTGGACCGGACCGTGCAGCGATACATCATGCGCCGGCCGATCGGCGGCGCGTTCCTGAAGCAGTTCTTGAAGCTGGTGCGGTCGGTGCTGCCGCACTACGTGCGCGAGGGGAAATCGTATTTCACCCTCGCGGTCGGCTGCACCGGAGGGCGCCACCGCAGCGTGTTCGTCGCGCATCATATGGCCCGGTTACTGCAGAAAAGCGGCTATCCGGCCCGCGAGTTCCACCGGGACATCCGGAGATGATAAATATTATCGTGGTCACGCACGGCGAGTTCGGCGCTTACCTCATCGAGGCGGCGGAGGGGATAGTCGGCCCGCAGGAAGAGGGCGTGGTGAGCATCGGCATCTCGCCGCGATTGAGCCTGAAGGAGGTGGGCGGGCGCCTCTCGGAGGCCGTGTCGGCTCTCAACACCAACGACGGCCTCGTCATCATGACCGATATGCCGGGCGGGACCCCGTTCAACGTCGCGCTGCCGTTGGTCAAGGACAAGGCGGACGCCCACGTCCTCAGCGGAGTGAACCTGTACATGCTGGTCACCGCTTTCAACTGCAGGAGGAACGGGACGGCCGCGGAGCTCGTGAAGAAGGTCCTGTCGGCGGGGAAAAGGTCGATCAGCGACATCAAGACGGAGTTTTTGGAGAGGATATAGGGCGTCATGCCGATCGTGCTCGCGCGCATAGACGACAGGCTGATCCACGGGCAGGTCGTGGAGGGCTGGCTGCCCGCTCTGAAGGTGCGGCGCGTCGTGGTCGTCTGCGACGACGCGGAGGGCGACCCCACCCAGACCGCGCTCATGCAGCTTTGCCTGCCGGAGTCGGTCGCGCTGGAGGTCCGGTCCGTCAAGGACGGCCCGGAGGCTCTCCGGCGCGCGGATTCCGCCGCGGAGCGGACGATGGTCCTCGTCCCCGGGCCCTCCGAGATGCTCGCGCTGCTGGAAGGGGGGGCGCGACTCGAGTCGGTGAACGTGGGAGGGCTGCATTACGTGGCCGGGACCGTCCGGCTCGGGAAGGCGATCTTCCTGAGCGCGGAGGATGTCCGGGCGCTGGAGGCGATCGCGGCGCGCGGGGTGCGCATCGAGGGACGCGCCGTCCCCACGGAGTCGCCGTCCGACGTGATGGCTCTGATCCGGTCGAGAGGGTAGCGGGGACATGGAGGGCATGGGTTTCGGATGGTACTTCGTCCTTTTGCCGGCGTTGAGCGCCTGGATCGCCATGCTCGAGACGGACTCCGTGCTCGTGGGCCAGTGGATGCTTTCGCGGCCCATCCTGCTCGGGCCGTTCCTCGGCCTCGTATGCGGCGAGCTCGGTATCGGGCTGGCGCTGGGGGTCCTGACGGAGCTCTTCTGCCTGGAGAGCCCTCCGGTCGGCTCGGCGCTTCCGTTGAACGGGTCCGTGGCGGCGGGCTGCGCGGTACTGCTCTGCGCCGGGCCGCAGACCCTGCCGGTGGCGGCGGCGTTCCCCGCGGGGCTGGCGGCGGGGATGGGGCATCGCTGGCTGGAGACGCGGGTGCGGACCTGGCGGGCGGGCCTCACGACGCGGGCGCTGCGCTCGCTGGAGGGCGAGGGAGCCGTGGATTGGGCGGCCTTGCTGCCGACGAGCCTTTCCGCGCATCTCGCCATGACGGGGGCGTTGGTCTATCTTTGCGTCGCCGCGGCGGGGCCCGGTCTCGGTTGGGTGTGGGACGCCGCCCCGGGCTTTTTTCGGCGGGGGCTCGAGACGGGGTTCCGCGCGGCGCTCTGGATCGGCTTGGCGGCGCTCATGCATACGTTGTTCAGGAAGGGATAGTGGAAAGAAGACTCCAGATGAGCATGTTCGCGCGCTCCCTGCTCCTGCAGTCGTGCTGGAACTACGAGGGCATGCAGAACCTGGGCTTCCTGTTCGGGATGGACCCGTTGCTTCGGCGCGTCTATCCGGATCGGGAAGCGTACCGGAGCGCGGCGTTGCGGCACCTGGGCTTCTTCAACACCCATCCCTACATGGTCGGCTTCGTGCTGGGCGCCGTCGGAGCGTTGGAGGAGCGCCGTTCCGGGCTGCCGCAGGAGAAGCGAGGGGCGGCCGATAGCCGCATCGAGAAGGTCAAGAGCGTGCTGGGAGCGGCCTTGGCCGCGATCGGAGACGCATTTTTCTGGGGCGCGCTTAAGCCGGCCTGCGCGGCGGTAACGATGCTCGTCTGGGCGGCCCTGTGGACGTTCGACGTCCCCCACCCGGTATTCTGGGGCGCTTTCGTATATCTCGCGCTGTACAACGCGCCGGCGCTGTGGGTGCGCTGGAACGGGATACGCATGGGGTACGCGCTGCAGCAGCGGCTTCCGATCGTCTTAAAGAGGCTGCGATGGCAGCAGAAGGCCCGCTGGGTGCGCCGTGTGGGGCTCGCGAGCGCCGCGCTCGCCGCGGCCGGCGCCCTGGTCGTGCCGCCCTGGGGGGGCACGGCGAGCTTATGGAGCGTCGGGATACTCGCCGCGGCCTTGGGGCTGCGGGCGTGCGGTATCCCGACGCTGAAGACGTACGCCGCGGCCGCCGCGCTGGGCGCGGGCGCCGCTTTGGTCGGGCTATGACCGGACGGCGCCGGGTGCGACCGTGATCGAGAAGCGGTTCACGGTGACGACCAGGCTGGGGCTGCACGCGCGGCCCGCGTCGCTGTTCGTGCAGGCGGGAGCGCGGTACCAGTGCAGCGTCCGGGTGATCAAGAGGCAGGACGGGGAGGATATCGCCGTCAACGGCAAGAGCATCATGGGACTGATGCTGCTGGCGGCGGCCTGCGGGGAAGAGGTGAAGGTCAGGCTCGACGGGCCGGACGAGGAAGAGGCCATGCGGGAGTTCGCGGATATGTTCGCGAGACGGTTCGATGAGGAATGAATGGAAGGAAAGGAAGAACGGCTGTGACCGATAAGAAGCACATAGCCCCCACTACCTACGCATCCCTCCCCGTGGGGGAGGGACGCGGGCTGGCCCCCCCCACAGGCGCATCCCTCCCCGCGGGGGAGGGACGCGGGCTGGCCCCCACCACTTACGCATCCCTCCCCGTGGGGGAGGGACGCGGGCTGGCCCCCACCACTTACGCATCCCTCCCCGCGGGGGAGGGACGCGGGTAAGATGATCGTCATCAAGGGAGTGGGGGCGAGCCCGGGGATCGTGATCGGGACGGCGTACGTCCTGGAGGCCGAGGAGATCGTCATCAGCCGGATAGACATCCCGAGGCAGCACGTCCGTATGGAAGTGAAGCGGTTCAAGGCCGCTCTCGAGGCGACCCATCGCGATCTGGACGCGACCGAGGCCAAGGTCCTGAAGATGCTGGGCAAGGAGCACGCCCGGCTCATCGACACGCACAGGCTGATCCTGCGCGACCCGCTGATCACCAAGGACGTGGCGAAGCGCATCCATGAGGAGCGCGTCAACGCCGAGTTCGCGCTGTCGGAGGCGCTCGAGGTCGTCAACCAGGCCTTCGAGAAGATGCAGGACGAGTTCTTCCGCGAGCGGCGGCACGACCTCTTCGACGTGGGCAAGCGGCTGCTCTCGCACCTGCTCAAGCAGGAGAAGCGGAGCCTCGCCGACGTCGATCAGCCGTCGATCCTCGTCGCCCGCAACCTTCTTCCCTCGGACACGGTCAGCCTCAAGGAGAACAATATCATCGGCTTCGTGACCGACCTCGGCGGCAAGACGAGCCACACGGCCATCCTCGCGCAGAGCATGGAGATCCCCGCGGTCGTCGGGCTGTCGGACGCCAGCCACAGGATCAAGACCGGGGACCGGATGATCCTCGACGGCGATCAAGGGCTGGTCATCATCCACCCCAGCCCGGAGGCGATCGTCAAGTACGAGAAGGTCCGGGAGAAGTCGCTCCAGGAGGAGGAGGCCCTCGAGCGCCTGCGGGGCGTGCCGTCCACGACGGCGGACCGGCACCGCGTGAAGATGATGGTCAACCTGGACGCTCCGGAGGAGATCAAGGGCGCGCTCCAGCTCAAGCCGGACGGCGTGGGCCTGTTCCGGACCGAGTGCCTCTACCTCAACCGCACCACCGTCCCGACCGAGGAGGAGCAGGCGAAGGTCTACTCCCAGGTCGCGCGCGTCATGGGGGAGCATCCGCTGGTGATCCGGACCGCCGATATAGGCGGGGACCGCCTCACGCAGCTGGGGCTCGAGGGACCCAAGAACGAGGCGAACCCCTTCATGGGGCTGCGCGGCATCCGGCTGTTCCTGCGCCATTCGGACCTACTCAAGTCCCAGTTCCGCGCCATGCTTCGCGCGGCGCAGCACGGCAAGGTCCATGTGCTGCTTCCGATGGTCTCCTCGTTGCCGGAGATGCAGAGCGCCCGCCGGATCTTCTTTCAGGCGCAGCAGGAGCTTTTGGCGGAGGGCTTCCAGCTGCCCAAGCGCGTCCCGCTCGGCATCATGGTCGAGATCCCGTCGGCCGCGCTGCTCCTGGATGCCTTCCTCGATGAGGCCGACTTCGTCTCGATCGGGACCAACGACCTCATCCAGTACCTGCTGGCCGTGGACCGCATCAACGAGGAGGTCGCGCAGCTCTACGACCCGTACCATCCCGCGGTGGTCCGGATCCTCCATCAGATCGTCGAGACGACCCACAAGCGCGGCAAGAAGGTCACCGTCTGCGGCGAGATGACGTCCGATCCGAGATCGGTCCCCATGCTCATCGGGCTCGGGGTCGACATCCTGTCGGTGACGTCGCGCATGTTCCTGCGCGTCAAGCAGGTCGTCCGCTCCATCCGTATGGCCGACGCGCAGCTGGCGGTCCACAAGGCTCTGAAGCTCGCCGATTCCAGCCAGATCCGAAGACTGTTCAGCGAGCTGTGAGGCCGGATCGCCGAAGCGGGAAGCATGACTGATATCTCACGCATACGAAACTTCTCGATCATCGCGCATATCGATCACGGCAAGAGCACGCTGGCCGACCGCCTGCTGGAATACACCGGCACCATCTCGGCTCGCAACATGAGCGAGCAGGTCATGGACTCGATGGAGCTGGAACGCGAGCGGGGCATCACCATCAAGGCCAAGGCCGTCAGGATGATCTACAAGACCCCGGCCGGCGAGGAGTACATCCTCAACCTCATCGACACGCCGGGCCACGTGGACTTCGCCTACGAGGTATCGCAGGCGTTGGGCGCCTGCGAGGGGGCGCTGCTGGTCATCGACGCGTCGCAGGGCGTCGAGGCCCAGACCCTTGCCAACGCCGACCTCGCCAAGCAGCTCGGCCTCAAGCTCATCCCCATCATTAACAAGGTCGACCTGCCGTCGGCCGATGTCGAGGGCGTCGAGGAGCAGGTCTTCGACGTGCTGGATATCCTCGAGGACCCGGTACTGACCTCGGCGAAGGAGGGGCGGGGGACCACCGAGGTCCTGGAGGCGATCCTTCGAGAGATCCCCCCGCCCGCCGGCTCCAGCGAGGCTCCCCTGGCCGCGCTCGTGTTCGACTCGCTCTACGATTCCTACAGGGGAGTCATCCTCTACGTGCGCGTGGTCGACGGCGTCTTGAGGAAGGGGACGCGCGTGAGCTTCTTCTCGACCGGGATCGAGGTGACGGCGGAGGAGGTCGGATTCCTCACGCCGAAGCAGTGTCTCGCCGAGAGCCTGTCGGCCGGCGAGGTCGGCTACCTGATCTGCGGCCTAAAGGACATCCACCAGGTGCACGTCGGCGACACGCTGATGGAGTCCGAGCGGCCGCTCGAGAAGGCTCTCCCGGGCTACGAGGAGGCCAAGCCCGTCGTCTTCGCGGGGGTCTTCCCCATCAACCCGGCCGACTATCCCGAGTTGAAGGCGGCTCTCGCGAAGCTGCACCTGGAGGACTCCTCGTTCTCTCATCAGATAGACACGTCCCAGGCTCTGGGTTTCGGGTTCCGGCTCGGTTTTCTGGGACTGCTGCACATGGACGTCGTGAAGGAGCGGCTGGAGAGGGAGTTCGACCTGAGCCTCATCGTAACGAGTCCCAACGTCGTCTTCCAGGTCCGGCAAAAGAACTCGCGGAAGTGGGAGACGGTCGACAATCCCTCCAAGTTCCCCCACTACGGCGACATCGAGGAGATCCGCGAGCCTTACGTCAACGTGACGATCGTGCTCCCGGTCGGCTTCCAGGAGCCGGTGATCAACCTCCTGAAGGACCGCCGCGGCGTGCACCGTTCCATCGAGTACCTGTCGAGGGACAGGATGATCGCCCGCTACACGATGCCGCTCTCGGAGATCGTGATCGATTTCTACGACAGGCTGAAGTCCGTGTCGCGGGGCTACGCGTCTTTCGACTACACCCCCGCCGGCTCCCGCGTGTCGGACCTCGTGAAGCTCGAGATACTTATCCACGGAGAGCCGGTGGACGCCCTCAGCCAGGTCGTGCACAAGGACAAGGCGCAGGCCTTCGGGAGGGCGCTGTGCGAGAAGCTCAGGGAGCTGATCCCGCGCCAGATGTTCGAGGTGGCCGTGCAGGCCTCCGTGCGGGGAAAGGCCATCGCGCGCGAGACGATCCGGGCCATGCGCAAGGACGTCACCGCCAAGTGTTACGGCGGCGACGTCACCCGCAAGCGCAAGCTCCTCGCCAGGCAGAAGGAGGGGAAGAAGAAGGCCAAGCAGCTGGGGGCGGTGGAGATCCCGCAGGAAGCTTTTCTGGCGGTGCTCAAGATCGAGCGATAGCGGCCCGCCGCCTGAATAGATACAATACGGACTCATTTATGGAAACGCGACTTTTCTGGATCGGTCTGGTGATGGGCGGCTACGCTTGGATCACCCGCCGCTGGACCAGGTCGGGCCGGCTCGATACGCGCGCGGGCACGGCCTCCTGGCACGCCCTCTTCTTCGCGCTGGCGGGCTTCGCCCTCACGCTCGTGGGAGTGCTGTGGCTCGAGAGCCGGGGCCGGTTCTCGAGCGCGGTTCCCGGGATGCTGACGCCCCGGGAGCTGTGGGCGGGCCTGACCGGCGCGCTGCTGCTGGGATCGTGGGGCTTCTGGCGCGCGTGGTCGCGCGGGACCGAGTCGGAGAAAAGGCGGCACTTCCTGACCGAGGACCTCGAATGGGCCGAGACCGTGTTCTCGGCCGTGCTGCTCGCGGCGCTTTTGATGTACTTCGTCGTGCAGGCCTTTAAGATCCCGTCCGGGTCGATGGAGGCCACGCTGAAGATAGGCGACCACCTGTTCGTCAACAAGTTCATCTACGGGGTCCGGATCCCTTTCATGGACAAACGGGTGCTTCCCCTGCGCAAGGTGCGGCGCGGCGACATCATCGTGTTCCGGTTCCCGACCGACGACGACGAGGAGGTGCACTGCGGGAGCATCCAGTACGGGAAGGACTTCATCAAGCGCGTCATCGGACTGCCCGGCGACGTCGTCGAGATCGAGAAGGGGATGGTCCGCATCAACGGCGAGTCGCTTGGGCGCGAGCCCTACACGCAGTTCACGGATCCGGGCCGCCAGTCCCCTCCGGTGACCGCCCTGAGCCCGGCGCAGTACGAGCAGCGCTGGATCGAGCGCGAGCTCGACAAGGAGCTCGGGGATACGATGCGCGACAATTTCGGGCCGGTCACGGTCCCGGAGGGAAGCTACTTCGTGATGGGCGATAACCGCGACCGCTCCTGCGACGGCCGTTTTTGGGGAGCGGTGCCGCAGCGCTACCTGAAAGGTAAGGCCTGGATCATCTACTTTCCCCCGAGCCGGATGGGGAGCATATCGTGAGGCGCTCGCTCGCACTTTTTCTCGGTCTGGGATTGCTGCTGCCCGCCTGGGCCGCTGAAACGGCCAAGACAAAAGAAAGCCACGATAAGAGCGCGCAGGCGCCGCGCGTGCTCGTTGCGCCATACTCGGGCATCATCCACCCGGTGGCCGCCGAGTTCATCGAGGGGGCGATCCGCCGCGCCGAGGACGAGGGATTCGACGCCCTGGTGCTCCAGCTCGACACCCCGGGCGGCCTCGACCTCTCCATGCGTATCATCGTGAAGGCGGTCATGAACGCGGAGCTTCCGGTCATCGTCTTCGTCCACCCGGCCGGGAGCCGGGCCGCCTCCGCCGGCGTCTTCATCACGATGGCGGCCCACGTGGCCGCGATGACGCCCGGGACGAACATCGGGGCGGCCCATCCGGTCGCTATCCCCATGATGGGGGGGGCGAAGCCCGGCAAGGAGAAGAAGGACGATATCCTCGAGACCAAGGCCGTCAGCGACGCGGCCGCCTATCTTAGGTCGATCGCGCAGAAGCGCGGGCGCAACCAGGACTGGGCTTACGAGGCCGTCTCGAAGAGCACTTCGATCCCCGCCGGGGAGGCGCTCGCCCTCGGCGTGGTGGACCTGCTGGCCGAGGACCTTCCCGAACTCCTTAAGAAGGCCGACGGCCGGACCCTGCCCGACTTCGAGAAGCCCCTGCGCACCGCCGGCGCGTCCGTGGAGCGCTACGAGATGACGCGCCGCCAGCGCTGGCTGGCCGCGGTCAGCGACCCCAACGTGGCGATGATCCTCATGAGCCTCGGGGCCGGGGGGATGTTCATCGAGCTGTACAATCCCGGGCTCATCCTGCCCGGCATCGTCGGCGCCGTCTGCCTGCTCCTGGCGTTCTACTCGTTCCAAACGCTTTCCGCCAGCTACGCCGGCGTGCTGCTGATCGTCTTGGGGATGGTATTCTTCCTGCTGGAGATCAAGGTGACCAGCTACGGCCTGCTCGCGCTCGGCGGAGTGGCGGCCATGCTTCTGGGGGTACTGATGCTGTTCCAGCAGTCTATGGGAGGGCTTGGCGTTTCCTGGTCGGTGATCATCAGTAGTTTGGCGGGGCTTCTCGGTGTGACGGCCGTGGTATCCTATCTCGTCTATCAGACCTACCGGCGCAAGATCCCCACCGGGATGGAGGGGATGGTCGGCCTGGAGGGCGCCGCGATCGGGGAGTTGGCGCCCAAGGGAAAGGTGCGGGTCCAGGGCGAGATATGGGAGGCGGCCTCCGAGGCGGGAGCGCTTTCCGATGGGGCGGAGATCGTGGTGACGGCGGTCAAGGGAATGCGTTTATCTGTCGCGCCCCTACGCCGCCCGGCGGACTGATAGTCCGCCAGGGGGGAACTCTGTCGCACCCCTCGCCTCCGGCTCGGGGTCTGAAGGCCCGCGCGAGTGCTCCCGCTGGGGGCTTGCGCCCCCTCGCGCCCGCAAGACCCCTCGGGCCTTGCGGATCACCCCTAATAAGGTCGGCGGGCCATGCCGCCGCCTCATAGGGGCGACGCCTCGCTGAACCCCTCCTGAGAGAAAACGCGCGTTCGGCGTTCGTCCGAAAGCTAGTGTAGTGCCCCGTTCCCGCTACAGGCTTTATTTTCCGCCGCGGCCGCGCCTGCCGGGGCCCGGCTTGCCGCCGGGGCGCTGCATGCGCTCCCCGCGGCGCTCCATGCGCTCCCCGCGGCGCCCCCGGCGCTCGCCCTTTCGCTCGAGACGGTCTCCGCGTTTCTGCATCCTTTTGCCTTCGCGCTCAAGGCGCTTGCCCGTGCCTTCGCGGCCCTGCTCTCCGAGGCGCTCTCCTCGTCGCTCCATGCGCTCCCCGCGGCGTTCCATGCGCTCGCCTCGCCGCTCAAGACGGTCTCCCTGGCGCTCCCGGCGCTCGCCCATGCGCTCGAGGCGTTCTCCGGAACGCTCCCGTTTGTCGCGCCCGCGCTCCTTGAGCCGCTCCCCGCTCTCGCCCATGCGCTCGCGGTCCTCTCGGTGGCGCTCCCGCTGTTCGCCCCCCCGCCCTCTGAGCCGTTCCCTCCTCATTTGTAACTCGTCTCGGACGGCGGGCTGGTTCTCGAGGAAGGCGGCCTTCTCCTCCGGCGTGGCCTCGCCCCATTTTTTCTTGAAGGCCTTCTTGTCGAAGTCCGGGTTCTCCTTTAGGAAGGCTTTTCTTTCCTTTTTGGAGGCGTTCTCCCATTTATCCTTGAGGCGGTCCTGGATGTCGGGATGCTCTTTGAGATAATCGGTCTTCTCCTCCGGAGACATCTCCTTCCAGTGGGCGCGCCCTTCCTCCATATTGGCGTGCTCGAACGCCTCGTCCGCGGGCAGGCGCTTCTCCCCCGCATAGGGCTCGTCCAAGCCGGGGTCCGTGTACGGCTCGTCCGGCTCGTCAGGCTGCCCCTCCACCTCGTTCTTCCATGCGGCCTTGCCTTCCTCGGTATTGCCGTGCTCGTATGCCTCCCCCGCGGGGGCCGCGGAAGCGTCGCGGGCGCCTGCCAGGATCACCGCCAGCGCTACTGTCATCAAGACGAGTCTTCTCATTGGGGTCCCTCCAAAAGGACGTCGCTCCTGAGTATAGGGGGGGCGCGTCGGGCTGTCAAGGCCGGTCCGCAAGCGCCTTTTGGCCGATAAACGGGTGGGTCTTCCGGGGGGCCGACGATGGGCCTTTCGTCGCTTCCCGCCCAAGGGGGATCCGGCTAGCCTATGGATGAATATGGACTGCCGCCTCTTCGTCCGACTGCTCGCGGTATGGCTTTGCGCGGCGCTTCCGGCCTCGGGTTGGGCCGGAGCGTTCCGGGCCCCGGTCCGCTCGCCATCGGTCAACTTCGGACCCGGCCAGGCCGCGACCTCGGCCGGGGCGGTCTCAGCGCAACTGTTGCGGGCGCTCGACCGGCACCTGGAGCAGACCTCGCTCCGGCTGGGCTCGACGCTGCCGACGACGGCCGCTCCGAAGGTCCCCGCCCGGGCAGACGTTTCCGGGGCTGACGCCGCGGAGTATCTGTCGCGCGCGGCGCTCGAGACTCCCCTCGAGGCCGCCGAGCTCTCCACGGAGGCCCAAGCGGCCCGTTTCCTGGCGCGGGCGCTCGCCGATCCGGCTGGCCGCTCGCGCGCCGTCCGTCTGCTCGGGGCACGGGGCGGAGAACTCGGCAAGGCGGTCGCTCGCAAGCTCGACGTCGTGGGACGGGCCGCCGAGGGCAGGCCCCTGCTGGCGCGGCTCGCCGAGGACTTGGGCCGCGTCGCGCCCGGCGCCTCCGCCCGCGGCTTTCTGGCGGCGGTCTTCGACGGCCAGCGCGCCGCCGGCGCCGTCTCCGCGCCGGCCCCGTCCGCCCGGCCGCTCTCTCCCGAGGAGTTCGCCGGCTACGCCGAGCGCCGGTTCGCGGCGGGGCGGCTGCTGCCCGGCCGCCACGCGGCGGTCGTCGCTTCGCGCCGGACCACGCCCGTCCCGCTGCCGGAGCCGGGGAGGAAGGCTCCCCAGGCGATGCCGGACGACCAGGAGCTTTATGACGAGATGGCCCTTTCCCCCCTGACCAACGCGGAGCGCGAGAGGGTCGTCGTCGAGCTTTTCCAGCAAGCGGGGGCGGCTCCCGATGAGATCCGGCTCCAGGACGCGGGCAGGGGCCGCCACAACATCATCGTCGTCAAGAAGGGCCGGACCGACCGGGTCGTCGTCGTGGGAGGCCATCACGACATGGCCGGCGTCGGGCACGGGACCATCGACAACTGGACCGGCGCGACCATGGTCACCAACCTTTACCAGGCCATGAGGGACGTCGAGACCGACGCCACTTACGTGTTCGTGGCCTTCGCGCGCGAGGAGGAGGGTCTGATCGGCTCGAAGGAGTACGTCCGCGGGCTCTCGCGCGAGGAGCGGGGGCGGATCGACTCCATGCTCAACCTCGACACCCTGGCCGTGGACGGGACGTTCTCCTGGCCGAACCGCTCGGACAAGGCGCTCCTCGAGAAGATCCGGCGGGTCGCCTCGGAGACCGGGCTGGACCTGAGGGAGGAGCGGCTCTGGGGGGGAGACAGCGACTCCTCAAGCTTCCGGCGCGCGGGGATCCTGGCCATGACGGTATTCGGGGCCTCCAACGACACGATCTGGGACATCGTTCACAGCGCGCGGGACACGATGGTGTCCTTCTCCCTGCCGCACTACAAGAACGCCTACCTGCTCTCGCTGGCCTTTCTCAAGAAGCTCGATGTCGAGCCGGCGCGTCCGAACCGGCTGGCGCGTCTCGCGTCGTGGCTGGGGGGGCTGTTCAGGGCCTCTTCGGCAGCAGCAGCCTGAACCTCGCCCCGGGGCCGTCCGGCGCCACGAACTCGACGCGTCCGTCCAGACTCTCGATGACCTTGCGCGCGAAAGCCAAGCCGAGGCCGATCCCGCGGGGCCTGGTCGTATGGAAGGGGGTGAAAAGCTTTTCCCGCTCTTCCGGCGGGACCCCCGCGCCGGCGTCCGTGACTTCCACCACGCCCCACTTCCCGTCCTCGACCTTGATCGCGACCTGGACGCCGCCGCCGTCTTTCGTGAGGCCGGCCGCTTCCACGGCGTTGCGGACGACGTGCCGGATGGCCGCGCACACGAGCTCCGCGTCGGCGAGGACGATGGGGTTCTCCGGAGCGGGCGAGACCCGCACGCGTACGGAGTCGGGGACCTCCAGGTCGTTGATCCCGTCGGTCACGAGGCCGTTGAGCGGGAGGGGGTGGAGAGAGAGGGTCTTCATCCGCGCGTAGGCGAGGATCTCGCAGAGGACGTCGTTGGCGCGCTTGAGCTCGATGGCGATGATGCCGAGGTGCTTTTCTATCTTGGCGTCTTTCGTGCCGAGCTGGACGAGCTTCGTCTTGACGAAGTAAGAGGAGTTGCCGATCACGGCCAGAGGATTGCGGATCTCATGGCTGATGATCGGAGCCATGAGCTTGAGGGCGGCCTCGAGGCTGGAGGCATCCGGTGTCTCGGGCATGGGGCGGCTCCTTTATCCTGTCGTTCAGAACAGGTTTAATATCCGGCAGGGATAGATTATGCGGAATACGGAGGACACGGACAAGCCCGAGCGCGCGATCAAGGCCGTATTCTTCGACATCGGCAACGTCCTGCTCAAGTTCGACGCGGCCCGCTTGGCGCGTCATATCGCCCGGGTCTCGCGCGGCCACTCCCTGAGCGTCGCGCGGCTGCTCCTGTCGGGCCGCCTCTCCGATGAGATCGAGCGGGGGCTGATCCCCCCGAGAGGGATCTTCCGGCTCCTGAAACGCGAGATGGGATTCGCCGGCGATTACGCCCGGTTCCGCGGGATCTGGTGCGCTCATTTCGAGCTGGTTGAGCGCACCGCGGGGCTCCTGCGGCGGGCGGCCGCCCGCCGCAGGGTCTACCTCTTATCGAACACGAACGCCATCCACTACGACCATATCCGGCGCCGGTACGCCTTCGCCCGTCACGTGCGCGGCGCCGTGCTCTCCCACCGTCTCGGCCTGCGCAAACCGGAGCCGGGCATCTATCTCTCGGCGCTGCGCCGGGCGCGCGTGCACCCGGCGGAGAGCCTCTTCATCGACGATCTGGCGGCCAATGTGGCCGCCGCGCGCAAGTTGGGCATGCACGCCGTCCGGTACCGGGGCGCCGCGCGGCTGGAAAAGACGCTCCTGGCCTTCGGCGTGGTCTGACACGCGCGGCGCCCGACATCCGAGAGGTCGTTGTTCCGCCTTGTCGCGCCTCAGAACGTCAGCGTCAAGGACAGCTGCTGGAGGTTGCCCAGCTCCGGGCTGCCTCCGAAGGCGTAGTCGAACCGGACGCCGCGGTGCCGCAGCCCCACCCCGATGGTGTGGGACTCTCCGGCCCGCTCGAAGACCCATCCGAAGCGGATGGCGATCCGGTTCATGAAGGAGGGCGTGAGGCCGAGCTCGACGCCGAGGCGCGGGGAGCGCTTCTCATGGCGCACCTCGATCACGTCGGTCGTGAGCGTCATGTCGAACTCCTCCAGGTCGACGCTGGGGTCGATCCGCTTCGTGGAGACCTCCGGGAAGTGATAGGCCAGGCCGTAGCGGAGCGTCCGAGGGGCGGGATCGCCCACCTCCTCGAAGGTGATGTCGGGGCCCCAATACTGGTACGCCGCTCCCGCGGACAGTCCCCGCAGCGGCCCCGGGACCTTCCATAGCAGGCCGAAGTCGCCTTGGGAGGTGGTGGCGTGGACGGTCTCGGCGAGCTCGAGGCGCACGAAACGGTAGGTCGCCCCGAGGCTCAGGCGGCTTCCGAGCCGGGCCGCGTAGGACAGCGTCCACGCGCTGTCCTCTCCCGCGGTCACCCGGCCGCGGGTGCCGTCCGAGAGGTTCAGGTCGATACGTCCGGCGTTGAAGTAGAGTACCCCGGCCGCCAGCGTCCCGTGGGGCACGGGGTGCGCGTAGCCGAGGAATCCGTGGGTCGTGCCCCCGAAGCCGTTCAGGTAGGTCGAGGAAAGCGTCTTGCGGTCCAGCGTGGCGGCGGCGGCCGGGTTGTACTGGATGGCGTCGGCCCGTCCCGGCACGGCTACGAAGGCGTTGCCCATCCCCGCCGCCTGGGCGCCGAGAGCCCTTTGGAGGAACGGCGCCGCCGTGCGGCCCGGCTCGGCTTCGGCGCGCGGGGGCGCCGCGACGAGGACGCATAGACCCATCAGGAGGGAGGCGGTCCTCATTTGATCACCACGATCTTCTTGACGGTGTCGATCTTCGGCCCGCGCACGCTCAGGAGATAGACCCCGCTTGCCACGGTGTTGCCGAGCGAGGTCGTGCCGGCCCACGTGACCAGGGTGGTCCCCGTGGGCATGGGGCCGTCGTACAGGGTGGCGACCAGCCCCCCCGCCACCGTGTAGAGCCTGACCGTCACGTTGCCGATCTCGAAGATCTCGATCGCGATCTTGGCCGACTGGCCCCTGAGCGGCCGGAAGAGGTTGTCGGTGATCGTCACGTTGCCCGGCGGGATGTCGATGTAGAGCCCGTTCGACCGGAGCCCCCCCATGCCGTCCGCGTTGGTCACGACCACGTGCCAGTTGCCGGTGGATCGAGTGGAGGGGTCCATCGTGCCGGTGATCTGGAGGTCGCTCGGGCGCGCGACGCCCGTGGCCGTGAACGTGGCGGCGCCCTGCGTGAAGGTCACGGTCGGTGACGGCGAGAAGATCTCGCCCGAGAGCGTGAACGGGACGGCCGTCTGTGAATTGAGGACCAAGGCCGGGGCGAGGGAGTCCACGACAGGGGTGAGCGTCAGGGCGCTGGAGACGTAGGGCTCCGTGGATCCCGAGAGCGTGTAGTTGGAGAACATGCGCCACCGGAACGTCTCGGTCGTGCGGATGACCCGGGGATACGTCAGGGCCGCGAGCGAGGATGTCGTGGAGAGACGGACCCCGTCCTCCACGGTGAAGGTCTCCCCGTCGTCCGAGATGGCCGAGAGCACCTGGGACGCCGTCGTCTCGCCGGTCAGGGGCGCCGAGTAATACAGGCGCGTGCGGCCGTCGGTCAGGGTCGTGACCGAGACCTGGTAGGCCTGAGCCGAGAGGACGCTTCCCGTCTCGTCGAGGGAGAGGCCCCCGTCGCTCGATGTCGCCGCGAACACGCGGTAGTTGGAGGGGTCGTTGCCGCCGGCGTTGTCCGCCACGTAGAACAGCCGCATGAGCGTGCCGCTCACGCTCAGCGGCTGTGGGGAGTCGAGGAAGCCGGCGCCTCCGTTGGCCCTCAGGCGGTATCCCGCCTCCTTGCCCCAGCTCAGGCCGTCGGTCGAGGTCGCGCTCAGCAGGCTGTAGAGGCCGCCCGAACTGAGGGCGACGTAGTACATGCGGTAGCCGTCGGCGGAGTTCGTCGAGGGCAGGACCCCGAGGGCGGTGATCGACGAGGAGTCGAGATGGTCGGGAGCCGTCGAGAGCCGGATGCCCGTCTCGAGACTCCAATTGATCTGATCGGTCGAGCTGGCCGAGAGCACCCGGACGCTGTCGCTGGTCATGTACATGCGGTAGCCGCTGGTGCTGGGGACCACGGCCTGCACGACCATGGAGGAGAATAGGACGCGTTCCTCCGGCGTGAACGCCGGGGCGGCCGACGCCGCCCGGGACAAGCAAATCGCCGTCGCGAGCGCCGCGAGCGCAAAACGCCCTCGGTGGAGGACTGATCTCATCAAGGAATACGGACTTCCGGCGTCCGGTAGTGGTGGACGCCTACTCGGCGGGGTGCCGTCATTAGTGTAACCGAGGAGTCCCCCCTTGTCAATGGGATTTAAGTCATTTCAGCGCCGGAACTCCCGAAGGGACCTTCCGGTCGCTTGCACCGCTGGGTTATGAGGGGGTCGCCCGCCTTCGGCGGACAGAGCCTCTTGTTGAGAGAGAGGTGTGAGCGGATCAAGCGCGGCGCGCTTGATCCGCTGAAGACTTGACCGCCTCTTTCTTGTCCCGGCCCGGCATGTGGCGGCTGCCGGCGAAGAAGACCACCGCGAAGATCGCGTAGATCCCCACCACGACGTACCACGTGAACGGGAAGGCGTTGGGGTCCCCCCAGATCTTCTCGGGCAGGGTCTTGGCCAGGCCGTAGATCGCGTAGGCGATGGAGGTCGCCATATTGACGAAGGAACTCTTGATGCCCATCATGTACTGGAACGAGTCGCTGGCGTGTTTCTTGGCTTGGCTCGCGTAGGTGGCGCTGATCGTGCGGGCGGTAGCGTTATGTAGCATGCCGAAGAGGAACAGGCTCAAGTACAGCGCCGCCGGCGATCCCCAGAAGAAGAGGGGAATGCTCATGCCGAGCAGGCCCACGATCTCCCAGCGCATCCACGCGCGCGGGCTCACCTTGGGGACCGCGTTATGCACGCTCGTGTAGAGCTTCAATACGGCCGCCGCCGCCGCGATCCCGCCGATCACGGTCAATAGCGCGGGCGACAAGGCGGTGAATCCCACCGAGGCCGCCGCGGACGCCAGCCAGCCCTTGGGGATGACGTAGAAGTAGCTCCAGGCGGCCAGGCCCGCGGCGCCGACCCACTTCAAGGTCGTCTTCAGGTTGAACCGGATGGGGGACTTGAGCTTCCATGGGCCTATCTTGGAGATATTGATCTCCATGGAAGGGCTCAGCATGCCGGTCCCGGTCACCAGCTGCCCCATATAGAAGGAGGCCAGGAGATTGCCGAAGAAGGCCGCCTTGCCGGCTTGCCCCACGGTCTCTTCGGCCAGGGCCCCGAGGACGGCGTTGCGCATCGGGATCTCGGCGATGGCGGTCAGCATCACGAAGACGAGCGCGAGTTTGAGCAGGCCGTGCTTCTTGATGACGTTCTGGAAGATGGCGGAGCGCCACAGCATGAATAGGACCGCGGCGATGAACGGGAAGGGGGACTGCCAGACGAAGGCGTAGATCCCGATGGCTCCGGCCAGCAGGGCAGTATTCAGGGCGATCTTCTTCCAGGGCAGCTTCTTGAGCTTGTCGGCGACCTGCCCCGCCTTCCGGACCAGCTTTCGCTTGATGTCCGGCAAGAACTTCCCGAGGATCCAGACCGGGATCGCGTAAAGGATTCCGACGATCACGAAGGTCGGAGCGAAACCCATCGCGTCGACCACGTATTTGCCCAGGAAGAGCCCGGACAGGACGGTGACGAAGATGGTCGCGATGCGGAGGAGCGCCTCGGTCGAGCGGATCTTGGCCTGGTTGTCGCCGACCAGCTCGGTCATCATGGCGGGATCGGTGATGAAGAGGGTCGTAAACTGCCAGCCGTTGAGGATGGTCAGCCCCATCAAAGTCCCGAAGTTGAGCAGGCCCGCGGCGTAGAGCCCGGCGGTGGCGAAGCTCAGCACGGCCCGGAGGGCGGTGTTGAAGACGATGTACTTCTTGAGCGGCATCCGGTCCGCGACCCTGCCCGCCACCAGGGCCAGCCCGATCGAGAGCAGGCCGCCCAGGGAGAACAGCTGGTACATCCCGCCCTTGCCGACCGCTTCGATCAGGATTAGGGGATAGGAGATCGCCGAGATGGAGTAGGCGAGCATGCTGGGGAAGCGCGCGGCGAACATGGCCAGAATCCCGCGCCGCGCCTCGGGCGAGAGCTCGTCGTCCTTCTCGGTTCGCGAGGGGGGGGCTGGGGGCTGGCGGGCGCCTTGCTCGGCCCGCCGCTCCGGAGCGGCGGGATTCGCCGCCCGGCGCAATGAGAGCGGCCGGGAGATCCGTCCCAGGAGGCTCCGGATGCCGGACTGTCCGGCCGGCACGGCTTGCGCGCCGGACCGGCGGGAGCCCGTGAAAAGAGCCTGAAGGGAGGAGAACCGTCCTGAATGGGTGGCGGCCTGTTGAATATTCCGGGCGCCGGTCTCGAGGCTTTGACGCGCCGCCGGAGGAGCGCGGGCGCTCTCCGGAGCGCCGTAGCCGCTCGCGCTACGTGCGGCCTTGTCGGATATCGGGGTGCGAGCCTGGGATCCGGGGATGGACAATGCGGCCGGGGTCTCGGCGGCGCGAGCGGCCGTCTTTGCTGCCGGGAAAACGGACCTCGCGGCGGCCGCGACCGCGCCGCTTCGGAGCGCGGCCGGGGACTTGGCGATCGGGGTCGGCAGGGCCGTCGTGGGCAGGCTCGATTTAAGAGAGATGGAGAGCGCCGGAGCGGACAGGTTCTGCGCCGAGTTGACCGGTGAGACGGTCGGTAGAATGGGGGCCACCTGGACGCCGGCCGAGACCTTGCCGCTATGCGTTATGATGTTGGCGAAGGCTTGGGTGGCCAGCGGGCCGGGGGAGCTCAGCAGGAGGCAAAGGCAAAGCAGAGAACTCAAGGTCCTCAATAGAAATGCTTGCCTTTCCTTCATTTTCGGCATGGATTTCCCCGCTAATAAAAGTATATCAGCCCTCCTGGGCGGGGGGTTGGGCCATTTGGGGGTCGGATGCGGGGATTTGGACCCACGGGGCCCTGGGCCTTAAGACCGGGTGCCCGGGTTCGCCGGTCGGGGGCGACGGGTTCCCCTTTTTGGGGCGAAGCGCGTCGCGGATCCTGTCCGAGAGCGACATAGCCGGCTTGAGCAGGGCGTTCGCGAGCCCGGGGCGGAAGATCTGCGTGAGAACGGTGCCGGCCGTGACCGTGGCCATCAGACTGTTGATCATCCAGAAGGCGTCGCTTCCCAGCGCGGCGGGAATGAGATGGAGCAGGCTGCCGAAAACGACGAGCGCCGGAGCGCCCCAGGCGAGCCCTGTGGGAGCCAGCCGGTCGGAGCGCCAGAGCAGGTAGTTCTTGCGGATCTGCGGGACGTTCAGGACCAGCAGAAGCCCCATGGCCGCGGCGAACGCCGCCGAAGCCCAGGCAGCGGCCGACAGCAGGCCGCCGAAAAGGATCAGCGGCATCGGCAGCAGGACGCCGCCGACGGTCATAACGGTCTTTCTCCAGGTCCCCGGGTCGCGCTGGTGGGCGTTGATCTGGCCGATGATCGCCAAGCTTTCGAGCACTCCGGCCACGTTCGCCGCGATCCAGAAGACGCTCGAGGCTCGCAGGACCGATGTCAGGGTAAGGAAGGCCGCCGCCGCGAACCATAAGAGATAGCTGCCGATGGCCAAATCCTGGGTGGCCCGCTTCCCGTGGCGGAAGTTCTTGACGATCTGAGGGATGCCGATGACGGCCAAGGCGACGCTGCCCACCGAGGCGGCGACCGCCGCGTGTCCGACGAGCCAGGGAACGGCGACCGCCGCGGTCGCTCCGGCCAGGGCCGCGATCAGTCGGCTTCGGTCGGGGGCGACTTCGCGGGGATGCTTGCGCGCGTAGGCTTTCCTATTGGCCGCGAGGAGCCGCAGGCTGCCCCGGGGGCCGGACATCCCAAAATGGCGGACATTGGGCGGTATGGTCTGCCCGGGCTCGCCCACGCTGACGATCAGGGAGGCGGGGAAAGGCCTGGCCATCGCCACGTCCCCGCCTTCGGGCACGCCGGGCTCGGAGCGGAACTGATCGCCCACGATCAGGAGGTTCTCGGGGGTCACCGGGAACCCGCGGGCCCGCATGGCCGCGTAGACCGCGCGGATGCCGTCCTCCTTGGTGAACTTGCTGAAGTACACCCAGTTCCGGTGGTGGAGGACCTCGATGCTCACCCCGCTCTTCCGGAAGGCGTCCTGCAGGGTCTTGGCGAACGCGGCCGCGCGCTCGTCGCTCTCCTTGAACACGATCGCGGTCTGCGAGGCCATGCTGTCGACGATGGTGGCGTCCCGCTCGGTGAGGCCCGTCTGATGGAGGGCTGACCTCATTCCCCGTCGGATGGCGCGCTTTTCTTCGGACGACCAGCGGCCGTCCTCGAGGCGGACCGTGTTGCCGTCGGCGTCGAAGCCGACCAGCTCGCCGCCCACGTCCGCCGAGACGAACATGTTGCGGCGCAGCCCGGCCGGGATGAGGTCGATCAGCTTGGTCTTGACCTCGTAGGGAAGGGGCGTGTCCGTGCCGGGGAACGTGGCCCCCGGGGGCTGAAAGTCGAAGGTGCGCGCGGTGACGATGGCCACCGGCATCCCCGTCTCGAGGGTCTTGATCAGCTCGTCGACGATGTAGCCCGGGGTCGGGAGGCTGAGGCCGTTGGGACCGCGCTCGGTCAGCGTGTTGTCGTAGTCGATGAGCACCGCGGCGCGGGGATCGCGGGCGATCTCTTCAAGGATGGCCTTCGTGGCGGCGGCCGGCGGGCCTCGCTCCGTGGCCGGGCGCTCGGCCGTCTTGCGGCTTTTGGCTCGCGGAGCGCTCAACCCGAGGCGGCCGGGCCGGAGGGGCGCTTGGCGCCCCGCGCCCGCTTGCGGCGGAGAGGCCTCGCGTGAGAGGCGCGACGACCCGCTGAAAAGATTCCCGAGGGCCGCGAAACGTCCCTCGGACGTGCGGGCCCGCTCGATCCCGCGGGCACCGTCCTGAAGCGTCCGGAAGGACCCTTCGCGCGCGGCGCGGCGCGTGGAGCGGGATCCGTCAGCGGCGTAGCGGCGGGTAGAACCGGGCTTCGCGGCCGCCGTGGGCGAGTCCGAAGCCGGGTCCGCGTGGGCGATCGTCCGGGCGGCCTTGGCGCCTTTCGCGGCGGAGGCCGCCGGCCGGGAGCGCGCGACCGGGACCGGCAGAGCGGTCCTTGAGGGCAGGTTCGAGCTGAGAGAGGCGGAAAGCGAGGGTCCGGAAACGCTTTGGGCGGACTTGAGCGGCGCGACGGACGACACGACGGGTGATACCCCGGGTCCGGAGGAGGCGCCGGCTCCGCTGAGCACGGCGCCCGCGAAGGCGCGCGCGGCCAGCGGGCCCGGCGAAGCGAGAGCGAGCGAGGCGCATAACGCCGAGCTCATGGCCCTCAATATAGACGACGCCCTCTTCGGGGTTCTCTCCATCAATAATCTCCGTCCCTACAAGGATATCCGCCGACTCTCGGGGGCGGTTGGGTCCTAGGGGCGGCGCAGGAGAGGATTTTGGCCTATGCGGATGTGGGTCCTAAGGGTTCGTAGTGAGCCCTGACCGGGCGGCTGGGTTTCGTTTTTACCCGCTTTTCTTTACGTTTTGCGAGTCTTTCTTGGCGGCCGCGGTTTTCCTCGCTTTGGGCGCTGGCGGCCCTGCCTTGTGCTTGCGGATCCGGTTCATCATGTTCCGCAGCCATTTCTCGTAGCGGACCCGGTCCCACTCGTTGATCTCCGGCGTGTAGGCATCGGGCGGGTAGATGAAGGAGACTCCGGTCTTGACCACCTTCGCGAGCTTGCCGTTGGCCCCGTACGGCACCGACAGGGTCGGCCACAGCTTGCGGACCAGTACGTCGTAGAGCTGCGCCTGGATGTCCTTGGCGAGCGTCTGCATGGTGGAGGTCTGGCCGCTCTTGAAGTCCACCACCACCAATTCGAGGCCCTCCTCGGTCTCGCGGGCCACGACGAAGTCGAAGATGAAGCGGAAGATGTCGCGATGGGTGCGCTCGCCCTTCTTGTAGCGCTGCTGGACGAAGAGGTTCGGGAGCTCGGTGCCGACCGCGATGGGGTAGCGCTCGAGGATGTGCGCGGTGGCCGCGTGCATGCTGCGCAGGCGCTTCTCCATGGCCTCCATGTAGCCGGCCGTGGACTCGCCGGGGCGGTCGAGCAGGTGCTTGATGCGCTGGTTGTCCTCCATCCGCCAGATCTCGTGCGACTTGGCGATCAGCTCCTCGAGCGGCGGCAGAACGCCGGTGTCGCGGTAGACCCAGATGGCCCAGTTGAAGGCCGCGTGCATGACGTGGCCGAGCAGCATGTAGATCTTGTAGTCGAAGCTTCCTGAGGGCGCGCCCTTGTTGTACTTGAATGACGCCATGCTCGATGCCGAGGCCGCCAGGTCGCCGGGGACGTTCTCCCGGTAGGCGCCGAGCATGGCGGCCAGCGAGGTCTCGACGAGGTCGGCCCCCCGGGCTTTCGGGGCATCGGCCGCCGGCTGGACCGCGCCCGCGGTGGCGTCGAGGATCGCCTTGTCGCGGGAGACGACCATCATGTCGCTGTTGTTGACGTAAAGGCTCTTCTGGGTCCGCAGAGTCTCCATGAGCTGCGGGATGGCGCTGGGCAGGTCCGTGGGCCGGAAGGTGATCGCTTGGTCCTTGCCCCGCTCGCCGATGCTCAGCGTGTACTCGCTCTCGCCGACGCCGAGCTTGGCCAGAGTCCGCTTCATGCCCTCGGCCACGTCCGCCGCCGCCACGCCCTTCTTGGGAAGGGCGGTGAACTCGTAGCCCTCGGAGACGAGGGACTTGGCCGCGCCGTTGGTCAGGGCCGCGTGCTCGAGCATCTCGAGCTGATCCTTGGGGAAGCGGCGCGCGCTGATGCGCCGGGAGAAAGCTCCGCGGTACTCGTAGAGGCTGTTGCCGCCGTAGGAGAGGCTGAGCAGCTTGTAGCGCACGACGTCGTCGCGCTGGCGGAGCGTGAGGCCCTTCTTGATCATCTCCTCGACCGAGCCCGGGCCGTCCTGGGGCCTGTCGGAGAGGAAGACGAAGAAGACGCCGGCCTTCATGAGCTTGCCCATATCCTCGAACAGGTCGAAGGGGATGCTTCCATCCTTCTCGAAGAGCTTGAGGTCCACGAGCACGACCTTCGGTAGGAAGCGCTTGAGCCCGGCGAGCGACTCGGGGATGTCCACGGGCTTGCGGACCCGGGGCTCCATGTCCGGCTCGATCTCGTTCTCCGGGAGCTGGCGGGCTTCTTTGTAAGGCATGAACTGCATGACCCGCACCTTCGTGCTCAAGCCGATCACGCGCGGGGCGTTCGGCTTCCCGTCGGAGAGTTTGGTGAGATCCTGGATCATCCGCTTGCGCAGCTGCGGGACGGAATACCGGTACTGGCTGCCCTTTGTGCCGTAGATGATGGCCCGGGAGTAGTGGCCTTCCAGATCCTTGCGGGTGAGGGAGGCGATCGTCTTCGTCTCCGCCCCGGTGATGCGCGTGAAGAACGCCATCCTGCCGCCGACCAGCACGCGGAGCGGCATGTCGGGCGCGAACTGCTCCCAATACCACTGGCTGCCGGACCCGTTGATAAGGCGGATCGAGGCGTATACGTCCGAGCCCATGATGTCCTTTTTCGCGGCGCGGCTGAAACGGAGGTCGAGCGGATCGGGCTCCGGCTCGGCGGCGATCTCGGAGGTGACCTCCTCCTGCTCGGCCGGGCGATCGGTCGGGACGTCGCTGTGGTCTATGGCCGCGTTCTCGGCGGCCGGCCGCAGGCCGCCGGAGGCCGCGCTCTGCCGCGCGCCGTCGAAGAGCTTGCCCAGGCTGTTGAAGCTCCAGCCGTCGGCGGGGCGCGCGTGGCGGACCGCCGAGGCCGGTGCCGCGGCGCGCCGGTCGGCGGCCGCGCTCAGATTCGTGCGGGCGCTTTCGCCTCGGAGGACGGGAGCGGCCGCCTTGGCCGAAGGAGCGGCGGCGCTGGCCGCCGGGGCCTGCCGCGCGGCCTTGGCCGCGGCCGGAGTCGCCATCGCGGCAGGGGCGCCGTGC
The DNA here is from genome assembly GCA_043819795.1 of Elusimicrobiota bacterium. GTDB lineage: Bacteria > Elusimicrobiota > Elusimicrobia > UBA1565 > UBA1565 > JBDREN01. Next base: position 17,614 of record JBDREN010000138.1, on the reverse strand, counting down.
TTGGCCGCCGAGACCGTGGGACTCACGGAGCTGGCGCCGGGCAGAGCGGAGTCCAGGGAAAGATTCGAGGTCCGGGCCTGGCCTTGGGTCAGTCGGAGGGCCGGGGCCGAGGCCGCTCCGGTCGCGGCGGGGGCGTTGACCGAGGTCCGCACGCTAACCACGCGCGCGATCCCGGAGGCCCAAGCCGGCGGCGGAGCCAGGAGGCTGAAAACGAGCAGGAGTCTGAGCGTGCGGATCATTTTCAGGCCCCCTTCCTCTTATTAGGCTTCAGGTCTTCCTTCGTGGCCCTGCGGTCCTGCTCGGCGACGTGCTTCTGGTACTCCTCGTCGGCTTCCATTCGCTCGATCGTGCTGGAGATTTCCTTGACGATCGGGCCCTGGCTGATCTGGCCGTTTTCGTCGAGCGTGAGCAGCTCCTCGGGGTTGAATACCCAGGAGCGATGGCTCGAGCGGTACTCGAGCTGGACCTGCAGCTTCGATATCAGCTTGCCGTCCGGCGAGCCGTGGTGCCACTTGCCGTCCGGGCCCTTGCGTCCGTGGCCGACCAGCGTGGCCATGGCCAGGGTCTTGGCGAAGAGCTCCTCGCCGTCGTCGGGGGTCTCCTTGCCGGATCGGTAGCCGTGGGCCGTGAGCACGCGGCCGTCGGCCGTGTCGAGCTTCATGAGCCGGGGGATGCGGGTGTGGATCTTGTAGATCCGGCCGGTCGCGGGCGAGGCGAAGTTCAGCGTGATGAGGCTCTTGCGGTCCGTCGCCAAACCCACCATGTTCTCCATGACGTCGTTGGCGGCGGCGCTGTAGTTCCCGAACTCGCGGAACCAGAAGTTGCGAAGGAAGCTGCGCGCGTACTTTTCATAGCCGGGGCTCATGGACTTCCAGGTCTGGGTGCGCATGAGCTTGGCCAGCGACTGGCTTACGAAGACGCCGTTCTGGAGCGGTTTCGTCCACATGTAATGGAGTTTGGTCTCCAGCTGGTTGAGCTGCGTGAGCTTGTGCTGGCCGCGCCATACCTGCTCGTAGAACCAGGCCATGAGCTGGTAGACCACGCTCCCGGTGAACATCGCGAACTTCTGGCTGTAGAGGCGGTCGCCGCCCCTCATGGTGGAGCCGCCGGAGGCCGGGGCCGCGCCCTCGCTGGCGGGGAGGTACCGGTGCCGGGGCTCCCAGTACTCTACGTACTGCCGCAGCTTGCCGAGCTTCACGGAGACGGCCTGCAGCTTATTGTTGCCCAGCACCGCGCCGAGGATGTTCTCGGCTCCGCCGCCGTCCTGGATCGCCTGGATCTGGGTCTGCTTCGGGAACGCGCGGGAGAACTCGGGGGACTTCTTGGTATCGGTCAGGAGCAGGAACTTGCCGGGGTCGTCCGAGAGGTTCTCGTCGCGGAACTGTTGGTCGAGCGCCGCGAAGGTGCGCCGCAGCGAGAAGCGCAGCGGCGTCGAATGCATGATGACCGCGCGGGCGTCGCCGGAATGGGCCGAGACGCGGAACGGGAGATTGGCCGCCTTCAGCTGCTGGTTGTAGCGGCGGGTCAGCTGGCCGCGCGCGGCCGCGACCCCGTCCTCAGGGACCGAGGCGGGCAGCCGTACTATATAGGTAAATGAGTTCTCGGCGTCCGGGAGGCCGAGCTCCTCGAGAGGCTCCTTGAGGGACATCGCTTCCCGGATCTTCGCGTTGATCTGCCGGAAAGTCTCGATCTGCTCCGTCTTAAAGGACTCGGCGTCCTCGACTACGGGCGCCGGGTTCTTCGCGCGCGAGTGGGGGGCGATGCGGGCGCCGTTGTGGCTGACGACGGTGACCGGGTTGGTGCGCCCGGCCTTGACGCGCGAGAGGAGGATCTCTTCGGCGGAGCCCGGACCCTTCTGCGAACGCCAGGTCATGAACACGACGTGGACTCCGTGGTCGACCAGGCTCTGGACGTACTGGGCGGTCTTGTCGGACGCGGGCTCGTTGAAGACGTCCAAAAGGAACACGACCCGGGGGTAGAGGCGCGCCAGGTCGGCGCCGTCCTGGTCCGCGCGTCCCAAGGCGCTGCCCGGAACCGCTGCGGGGCTCTGAGCGGCGGCGGGGACCGGCGTCGGGGCGTCCTCGCCGGCGGCGCGCTTCAGCGTTCCGTCGAAGAGGGCGCGGCTGTGCGTGGCCATGCGCCCGTCGCGGGCGGCGCTCGGGCCGGCGATCGCGGCGGCGAATTTCTTGATCGTCCCGAGGACGCCCTGCCGGGCCTGGGCCAAGGGGGCTCGGGAGGGGGCTGCCTGGGCGGCGGGGACGGCGGAGGCCTCGTTCGCGGCGGCCGCGCGGGGCGCGGCGAGCGGGGACTGGATCGTCCGGGGCACGGCGTTGTAGGACATCATGGTCATGCCCGGCAGGGTGGAGGAGAGCGACGAGGGGGCCTGGGAAAGGGCCAGGGTGTCGAGCTTGAGGATCGGGACGGTCGGGACCGCGACGGACGGCGCCGTGTGTCCGGCGCTTGCGGCCTGCCCCGCGATGACCCCGGCGCACTGGGCGTTCGGGGCGGCGGCGACGCACGCCGAGAGAATCGCGATTCCGACGGGGGTCAGTTTCTGTTTCATGATTTGGCCTCTTTTCACGGCTCTACCCTGAGTGTATCCGGGTAAGGCGAAAGCGCCTGGGCCATCGGGGTCCGGCGGCCGCCAAAAACGGCCTAGGCCCTGCTGGGCCACGAGACCTAGGCGTCCCAAGCCGGTTTGCGCGAAAAAGGCGAAGATGTAATCATCGCGCGGCCGCGCCCGCGAAGAGGGAGCCCTGAAAACCGTATAGCTGGAAAGAGGATTTTGCGAACGTCCGAGATATGCCTTGAGAGACTTGCATTTTTAACAAAGTTATATAATACTGTTACGGTAGGTGTATTTTCCGCCGATAAAGCCGTAGAAATCCGCATTCGTCTGTGTGAGGCCATAATGTCGAATCGTTTTACTGAAAGGGCTCAGCGGGTCATCCTCATCGCCCAGGAGGAGGCCAAGCGTCTCAACCACGACTATGTCGGCACCGAGCACATCCTGCTCGGGCTGATCGCCCTAGGGGAGGGCGTGGCGGCCCAGGTGCTCGCCAACCTGGGGGTCGATCTTCGGCGCGTACGTTCGGAGATCGAGAAGATCGTCGGCACCGGCGACAACGTGATGCTGCTTGGCGAGATACCCTTCACCCCGCGCGCGAAGAAGGTGCTGGAGTACGCCGTGGAGGAGGCCCAGCATATGGGCCACTCCTACGTCGGGACCGAGCACCTGCTCCTCGGGCTGATCCGGGAGGAGGAGGGCGTGGCGGCCCGCGTCCTCGAGAACCTCGGGCTCCGGCTCGACGTCGTGCGCGAGGAGGTGCTCAATCTGCTCGGCGAGGGGCAGACGCCCCAGGTCGGCAGCCCGCAGTCCCAGACCCGGACGAAGTCGAAGACTCCGACGCTCGACGAGTTCGGCCGGGACCTGACGGTGCTCGCCCGCGACGGGCGCCTCGACCCGGTCATCGGCCGGGTGGACGAGATCGAGCGCGTCATCCAGATCCTCGCCCGCCGGACGAAGAACAACCCCGTGCTGATCGGCGATCCCGGCGTCGGCAAGACCGCCATCGTCGAGGGGCTCGCCCAGAAGATCATGGCGGGCGATATCCCCGAGCTGCTGGCCTCGAAGCGCGTGCTCACGCTCGACTTGGCGGCCGTGGTGGCGGGGACGAAATACCGGGGCGAGTTCGAGCAGCGGCTCAAGAACATCATCGAGGAGATACGCCGCTCCCGCAACTCCGTCATCCTGTTCATCGACGAGCTCCACACGGTGATCGGCGCGGGCGCGGCCGAGGGGGCCATCGACGCCTCGAACATGCTCAAGCCGGCGCTGGCCAGGGGCGAGCTGCAGTGCATCGGCGCGACGACGCTCGACGAGTACCGCAAGTACATCGAGCACGACGCGGCCCTGGAGCGCCGCTTCCAGTCGGTGCTCGTGGACCCTCCCACGGTCGAGCAGACCGTCAAGATCCTCGCCGGCCTTAAGGATAAATACGAGGCGCACCACAAGGCCAAGTACACCGAGGAAGCCCTCGCGGCCGCCGCCGAGCTTTCGGACCGCTACATCACCGACCGCTACCTGCCCGACAAGGCCATCGACCTCATCGACGAGGCCGGTTCTCGCGCGCGCCTGCAGACGACCCAGGCTCCGCCCGTGTTCAAGAAGAAGGAGGCCGAGATCGAGGAGGTCGTCAAGGAGAAGGCGGGGGCGATCTCAAACCAGGAGTACGAGAAGGCCGCGCGCCTGCGCGACAAGGAGAAGGAGCTCCGCAGGGATCTCGAGGGCGAGAAGAAGAAGTGGCGCGAGAAGCGGGACCAGACGGTGCCGACGATCTCCGAGGACGACATCGCGGTCGTCGTCAGCAAGTGGACCGGCGTGCCGGTCACGCGGCTGACCGAGTCCGAGACGCAGAAGCTCGTCAAGATGGAGGACGAGCTGCACAAGCGGCTCATCGGCCAGGACGAGGCGATCAAGGTCATCAGCAAGGCCATCCGGCGCTCTCGGACCGGCCTCAAGGATCCGAAGAAGCCGATCGGCTCGTTCATCTTCCTGGGGCCCACGGGCGTCGGCAAGACCGAGCTGGCCAGGACTCTGGCCGAGACCCTGTTCGGCAACGAGGAGTCGATCGTCCGCATCGACATGTCCGAGTATATGGAGAAGTTCGCGGTCTCGCGCCTCATCGGCGCCCCGCCCGGCTACGTGGGCTACGAGGAGGGCGGCCAGCTGACCGAGGCCGTGCGGCGCAAGCCCTACTCCGTGGTCCTGCTCGACGAGATCGAGAAGGCCCATCCGGACGTGTTCAACATCCTTCTGCAGATCATGGACGACGGGGTGCTCAACGACAACCTCGGGCACAAGGTCAGCTTCAAGAACACCGTCGTCATCATGACCTCTAACGTGGGGGCGCGGCTCATCTCCAAGGGGAAGTCGCTGGGCTTCGCGCCGTCCGAGGATAAGGAGCGCGACTACAAGAGCATGAAGGACATCGTGATGGACGAGGTGAAGCGGGTATTCAACCCCGAGTTCATCAACCGCATCGACGAGATCCTGGTCTTCCACCCGCTCTCCGAGGAGGATATGGGGAAGATCCTCGAGCTCATGCTCAAGCAGGTCATGCGGAAGGTCGAGGCCCAGGGCTATAAGATCGAGTTCAGCGCCGAGGCGAAGAAGCACCTCGTCGCCAAGGGGTTCGACCCCAACTACGGGGCGCGTCCTCTTCAGCGGACCATACATCGCTTGATCGAGGACCCGCTGGCCGAGGATATCCTCCTGAAGAAGTTCGACTCAGGCACGACGATCCACGTTGAGCATGAAGAGAAGGACGACAAGCTTGTCTTCCGCCCAGGGGCGCCCGCCAAGGTCAAGTGACCCGGGGCCCCGCGCTTCGCGCGGGGCGCTCCGCATGCTGGGTCTCGCGCGCGACCGAGTCCTCGCGGCGCTGAGCTGGGTCCCGTCGGAAAGCCTCCGGCTCCCGGTCGTGCTGCTGCTTGTCGCGGGAAGCGCCGTGTGCGCCCTATTGGCGCTGCCGAAGGGGGGGCCGTTCTCCTTCGGGCGGGCTTCGGTCGGGGGGACGGTGGGTCCGGCGGCCGGGCCTCGCGCGGTCGCGGCTCGCGGCGCGGCGGTGGGCACGGCCTCGCTCCGGGAGGATCCCTTCCGGCCGGTCTTCGATGAGATGGTCGCGAGGCTGGAGGGGGCCGCGCGCCGGCATCCCGCCCGGGTCGCGATCTACGTCAAGGACCTGCGGCGCGGGTGGGAGTGGGCCTATCACGCCGACGACCTCTTCCCATCCGCGAGCCTTATCAAGGTCCCGATCATGGCCGGCGTGTTCGAGCGGATCCATCGCGGGCGTCTTTCATTGCGCAGCCAGCTGAAGCTGCGCCGCCGCACGCGGATGGGCGGCTCAGGGAGCATCAAGTGGAAGCGGGACGGCACGCGCTTCAGCGTGCGCCAGCTTCTCGATAAGATGATGCACGAGTCGGACAACACGGCGATGCTTCTGCTCATCGACGAGGTGGGCATGGGTTTTCTGCAGAACTTCTTCCCGAAGATGGGCTTCGTCTACACCGAGATTTATCCCGACGGGCTCCGCCTGACGAGCCATCGCGTGCGCTACGAGAACTATACGACGGCCCGCGAGATGGGCATGCTTTTCGAGAGGCTCTACCGCGGCGAGGTCGTCGACCGTTTCGCCAGCGAGCTGATGCTCGAGATCATGAAGCGCCGTCGCGCGCGCTCCCGGCTCGCCGAGGGCCTGCCGGTGGGCTGGGAGATCGCCCATAAGACCGGGCTTCTGCGCCGGGCCTGCCACGACGCGGGGATCGTGTTCTCGCCGGACGGGGATTACGTCATCGCGGTCCTGACCGGCCGGAACCGCAGCTACGTGGCCGCCAAGGGCTTCATCGGCCAGCTCGGCAAAATCACCTACAAGCACTACAAGAGCGGCGCGGGCCTTTACGCCAAAAAGACGTGAAAAGGGGTCAGGCGTTGACTTACGGAACTTATTCGTGCCCGTCGACGATAACGCCTGACCCCAATGTTCCGTTGTCCGTTTTTCTCGCGCTTTCGTTCTTTTCACTTGCCGCCCTGCCGGCGAGCGCCGGTTCCGTTTCCATCCAGCGGTATCTCGAGAGCTTGAAGCTGGGCGACGGCCTGAAGCAGATCGAGATCGTCTACCCGCCGCAAAAGAAGTGGCCTAAGTATACCGAGCCGGGGGGCAAGATCGTCCGCATCGAGGTCGAGAGGGGTTTCGCGAAGTACTTCCCCGCCGGGACGCGGACGATCCGCCTGCGGTTGCGGCGGGACCGGCTCGTCCATATACAGGTGATCTACGACAAGGAGCAGTCCCGCCGCAAGCCGCTCGATCAGCTGGTCGTGGACCTGGCGCTGATCTACGGCGAGCCGCGCCGGGCCGGGGAGACCTATTTCTGGTGGGATAGCGGCACGGTAGTCGCCGCCTCGTACGCCGAGGTCCTTTCCGGGGAGGGCGAGGGCAAGGCGCTGCGGACCAGCCTCGAGCTCATGGAGCGGCCCTACTTCGCCTACTAGCCCGAATTCCCTCGAAACAGCGCTCCGCGGAAAACAGCCCCGTAAGCGGGGATCGGGGCAAGCGCCAAGACCGCGCCACGGCGCAAGGGAACGATTCTGCCCCTGGGTCGTAATGTAGTACAATGAGGAAAATTTAGTTTCCTCGCGTCCGCGAGGAGGAGCGATCCCATGGCGACACCCCCCCATGACGGCAAGAGCAAGGCGTTGGAGCTGGCGTTGACGCAGATCGAGAAGGCGTACGGCCGCGAGGCCATCATGCGGCTCGGAGACAAGGCCGCTAAGATTAGAGTGGAGACGATCTCCACCGGGGCGCTGTCCTTGGATTTGGCGCTCGGAGTCGGCGGCGTGCCGCGCGGGCGTATCGTCGAGATCTTCGGCCCCGAGTCCTCGGGCAAGACGACGCTGGCGCTGCACATCGTCGCGCAGGCCCAGATGGCGGGAGGGATGGCCGCCTATGTGGACGCCGAGCACGCTATGGACCCGGGCTACGCGAAGGCCCTGGGCGTGGACAGCGACAACCTGATCATCTCGCAGCCGGACTCGGGCGAGCAGGCCCTGGAGATCACCGAGAAGCTGGTCCGGTCGGGCGCGCTCGACGTCATCGTTATCGACTCGGTCGCGGCGTTGGTCCCGCGGGCCGAGATCGAGGGGGAGATGGGCGACACGCACGTCGGCCTGCAGGCGCGGCTGATGAGCCAGGCCCTGCGCAAGCTCACGGCGGCGATCTCCCGCACCCGCACGTGCTTGGTGTTCATCAATCAGATCCGCCACAAGATCGGCGTCATGTTCGGCAGCCCCGAGACCACGTCCGGCGGTTTGGCGCTCAAGTTCTACGCTTCGATGCGTCTCGACATCCGCCGCATCGAGAACCTCAAGAAGGGCGACGTCTTCTACGGCACGCGCTGCCGCGTGAAGGTCGTCAAGAACAAGGTCGCCGCGCCGTACCGCCAGGCGCTCTTCGACATGATCCACGGCCACGGCATCTCCCAGGAGGGCTGCCTCCTCGACCTAGGCGTCGAGGCGGGCCTCATCGAGAAGTCCGGCAGCTGGTTCCTGCACAGCGGGGAGCGGCTCGGCCAGGGACGCGAGAACGCGAAAGCCTTCCTGCGCGACTCTCCGAAGCTCTCCGAGACCATCGAGAAGGCCCTGCGCGAGAAGTACATGGTCGTCGCTGAGGCCGCCAAGCCTCAGGCGGGGCAGCCCGCGCCGGAGAAGCCTTCGCTCGCGGGCCAGAAGAAGGCCGCCCTGGCGACGGCCTCCGGGTCGCGCAATCACGAAGCCCGCAGGTAACGCGGGCCGGCGCGTGAGTGGAAGGGACCGACAAACCGGCCCCCCGGACGAAGGCGGGTCCCAAGGCGGCGGGTCACGTGGCCCCTGCCGGGCCCACGCTCCTCGAGGAGTTCGTCAGGCACCTGTCTTTGGAGCGGGGGCTGGCGCACAACACCTGCCTGGCCTACGCGTCGGATCTGGGCGAGTTCCTGAAGTGGCTCCGCCGGCGCGACCCTCTGCGGGTTTCCCCGGCGCTGCTCGACGACTACCTCTGGCACCTTAAGTCCGAGAAGCATCTCAAACCCACCTCCATCTTCCGGAAGATGGAGGCGCTCCGGGCCTTCTACCGCTTCCAGGCCGCAGAGGAGCGCGTCGCCGAAGATCCGACCCGCAACTTCAAGTCCCCGCACCTGCCGGAGCGCCTGCCGAAGTTCCTCACGCTCGACGAGATCGAGACGCTGCTGGGCGCGCGGGACCGGGGCGATTTCCGCATGGTCCGCGCCAAGACCATGCTCGAGCTGCTCTACGCGACCGGGATGCGGGCCTCGGAGCTGCTGTCGCTCAGGCCCGAGTACGTGAACCTTCAGGACGGATGGGTGCGCGTGCTCGGGAAGGGCGCCAAGGAGAGGATGATCCCGGTCCATGCGCGGGCGGGGGAGACGCTGGCCCGCTATCTCCGCGCGCGGGGAGCGCGGTTTAAAGACCGGATCGTCGATCCGCAGGTCTTCTTGAACCGGTCGGGGAAAGCCCTGTCCCGCGTCCAGCTCTGGCGAGACCTGCGGACGCTCGGCCGCCAGGCGGGCTTGAGCCGCGCGCTATACCCGCACCTCGTCCGCCATACGTTCGCCTCGCATCTCCTGCAGGGCGGCGCCGACGTCCGCTCGCTGCAGGAGATGCTCGGGCACGCGAGCCTCACGACGACCCAGATCTACACCCATCTCGACAGAAGCGGCCTCAAGCGCAAACATAAGGAGCATCATCCCCGCGGATAACCGCCAAAGACAGAACCTGCGGCGCGTCGCCAAAAAGACAGCGTCGAGCGCGGGACACGTCCGCGGCTACCTTGTGAGGGTGATCAGCACGATCTCGGGCGGGCACAGAAAGCGAAGCCGCGGGATGAAGCCGCTCTCGCAGCCGATTCCCTGCGTGACGCAGGCGGTCCGGCCGCCCGACCGGAACACTCCGCGCGCGTACCGGGTCCCCGATCGAGAGCCGCTCACCAGGGCTCCGATCCAGGGAAGGCGGACCTGCCCGCCGTGCGCGTGGCCGCAGAGCACGAGGTCGTAGGGAAGCCGCTCCAGTTCGGGGACCAGGTCCGGATAGTGATAGAGGCATATCGAGAAGATCTTGGGGTCCGAGCTTCTTCCCAGGCTCCGGGCCGTATTCTCGTCCCCCGCGTCCACGCCCGCCACGGCCAGGCTGGCGCCGCCGGCGCGCAGCGTGACGAGCTCGTTGAGCAGCCAGACCGCGCGGCTTCCCTCCAGCAGCGGCGCATGCCCCACATCGCGGTACTCGAAGTTGCCGCGGGAGCAGTACGTGGGGGCGATGGACGCCAGCTCACCCATGAGCCGCCGCACGGCCGCCACCGAGCCCCGGCGCGCGGGGAGGTCCCCGCTGATGAGGATCAGGTCCGGCCGGAGCGCGCGGACCTCCTCGACGAGCCGTTCTTCGATCCGGCTCCAGTCCCGGACGTGGATGTCGGACAGATGCGCCAGACGGACAGGGGCCGGGCCCAGCTTGGGGCTGCGCACCTCGACGCGGCGGATCGTCAGGCGGTAGGGCTCTATGAAGACGGCGTAGGCGATGCACAGAGCGCCCGCGGCCGAAAGCCCGTAGAGCAGCATCCGGGCCGGGGCCGGCACGAGGGCGGCGAAGGGCGCGGCCAATAGCAGGCCCGCCGCGGCCGCGAATACCGCGAAGACGGACGCCGCGAACAGCGCCGTTAAGGCCAGCTCCGCGGCTCGGGCGTGGCGCAGCTCGCGCCGGCTGGCGACATGAGGGGGTCGCATGGGGCCGGACTATTGTACGAGGGCTCGGCCCGGAGGGCAAGCGTCCCCGGCGGCGTTGATAGTGGGCGGAAGTGGGGGTATACTTGAGGTATGCGCGTTCCCGCGGCGGTCTTGGCGCTGCTCATGGCCTTCTCCTGCCTCGCGCGGCCGGCTCACGCCGGACGCAAGGGGCGCGCCCCCGAGAAGCCTCCCGCTCAGGGCGAGGTCAAAGCCGAGCCCGAGCGCGTGGCGGCCAGCTCCGACACGATCCGGCTCGTCGAGTTCTTCCTGGCAGCCGAAACGGGGGACCTCCCTTACGAGGCGGTCCCGCAGTTCATGGAGGTCGATCCGGAGGCCCTTCCGCGAAGGCTGCGGGACCGGTACCGGGCCAAGCGGACCGAGCTGCTCGCCTTGCGCAAGATCGCCGAGGGCAAGAAGAAGCCGCCGCTGCGCCGGCTCGGCGTGGAGGATGAGCCCGTGTGCTCGGAGAAGGTGGAATCCCAGCGGTACGTCGATACGCTGCTGAGCATGGGTTTCCTGCCTATCACCGAGGACGAAGAGAACTTCCTCATCCAGAAGACGAAGTGCACCGAGTGCGAGCTGCAGGAGGAGTTCTCGCTGACGGTCGTGATCGTGCCGCCCAAGAAGAAGAAGGGGCGGCCGACGCGACACCTGCTGCTCAAGGACAGCGACCCCCTCGCGCTGCTCGTCGAGCTTTACCGCGAGGCGCGCGGGAATATCACGGGCACGAAGTTCTTCGGGGTGGGCATGCAGCCCGCGTGCCGCTAGGGCGGCACGGTCGCGAAAGGCCGGGAATCCGCGGCGCGGTTTCCCGGCCTTTCGCTCTACTTAGGCGATCTTCTCGACGATCATCGCTCCGCCCCTCTGTCGCACCCTTCGCTGCGCTCAGGGCTGAAGCCTCGCTCCGAGAGGAAGGCTTCTCCGCTCGGTGCTCCCCCTAGGGGCTTCCGCCCCCTCGGGCCCGCAAGACCCGTTGGGCCTTGCGGGTCACCCCCACTAAGGTCGGCGGACCATGCCGCCGGGGATAAAACTTCTTCGGCGCCCTAGGCGATCTTCTCGACGATCATCGCTCCGCCCATGCCGCCGCCGGCGCAGGCGGCGATCATGCCGAGGCGCCCGTTCGGGTTGTTCTTCAGCGCGTAAAGGACGTTGAGTAGCATGCGTGTCCCGGTGGCCCCGAGCGGATGGCCGATTGCGAGCGAGCCGCCGTTGGGGTTGAGCGCGCCGCTCTTGTGCTTGGCGTCCCAGTCGTGGCCGAAGCGCTCCTTGCCGATCTTGAAGATCGAGAGTACGGTGGCGGCGAATGGCTCGTGGAGCTCGATCTGGTCCAGGTCGTCGAACTTCACGCCGGCCTTCTCGAGAGCGACGGGGGTGGCGATCGCCGGGGCGATGCCCATGTGCGCCGGATTGTTGCCGACGAAGGCCCAGCTCTTGATCTCTGCGAGCACCGGCAGGCCCAGCGCCTTGGCCCGCTCCTCGGTGGCGACGACGACCGCGGCCGCGCCGTCGGAGCGCCCGCAGGAGTTGAAGAGGGTGACCGTCCCCTTGGCCTCGGGATCGAACTGCTTGCCCTCCATGTACTTCCCGAAGTCGCTGTAGAACTTTTGGAGCGGGTAGAACGAGTTGTCGAAGAGCACGGGGGCCTTCGAGAACTTCCTGGGCTTGGCGACGAGGTCCTGGCGCAGGAAGGGATATTCGTCCTTCTCGAGCAGGTCCGTGCCGTTCACCTTGGCGGCGGCCACATGCGAGGCGTAGAAGCCGTTGTTCCAGCCGTCGATGCAGCGCTTGAAGCTTTCGCAGGCGTAGGCGTCCTGGGCGTCCCGGGTAATCCCGAACATCTGGGCGCAGACCTCGGCTGTGGCGGCCATGTTGATGTTCTTGACCGGGTCGGTGAGGCCCTGCTCCATCGAGTCGAGGACCGCGACCGCTTCGCTCTGCAGGAGCTCGCCCCATTTAGCCTTCACCGTGTCGAGCGAGCGCAGCTCCTTGGCCGCGCGGGAGCCGGCGATCGTGTAGGGCATCCGGGACATGCACTCGGTGCCGCCCGCGATGTAGAGTTCGCCCTCTCCGGCCAGGATGAAGCGGGCGGCCGCCGACACGGACTCGATCGAGGAGACGCAGTTGTTCTGAACGGTGACCGCCTGAGACCGTTCGGGGAGCCCCGTCTTCAAGAGCGTCACGCGGGCTAGGTTGGGGGCCGCGAAGTCTTGGGCCACCCAGCCGGCGATGAGCCCGTCGACCTTGTCTTTCGGGACGCCGACTTGGGAAATGGCGGATTCCACGGCCATCCGCATGAGGTCGGGGGCCTGGAGGCCCGAAAGGGAGCGGGAGATGTGGCCGATGGGCGTGCGGGCGCCGCCGCAGATCACGATTTTGCGGGATTGAGCTTGCATAGGGATTCTCCTTAACGGCGCCCGGATCAGGCTCGGGGCGCGATTCGTGCTACCGAGTCCATTATAGACCTTCGGGGTGGGGGGCGCAACCGGCGGCGCGTCGACCCCGGCAGGGGCGCCATGCCGGACGGTCCAAGTCCGGCCTATTGGTCGGCGGCCTGGTCCGCCGACCTTAGTGGGGGTGACCCGCAAGGCCCACTAAGGCGATGTGGGTCTTGCGGGCCCGAGGGGGCGGCAGCCCCCAGGGCGAGCACCGAGCGGAGAAGCCTTCCTTCCGGAGCGAGGCTTCAGCCCTGAGCGTAGCGAAGGGTGCGACCCGGAGGCCTTGCGGGAATTAGTATGATGCAGGCCGGTCTCATGAGGAACGTCGTCTTCATCGGGAGCCACCTGGGATACCCCATGGATCGGACCCCCCTGGGCGGGGGCGGTATGGTCGGGCTCCAGCTTGTCCGGCATTGGGCCGGCCTGGGGGGAGCGCCGTCGCGGGGGAAGTCCGGGGACTTCCGGCTCACCGTCCTGGGCTCGGGAGCTCATGACCCGACCCCGGAGCGCCCGGGCGTCTCCTACCTTCAGCTTCCGTCGCGGCCGGGCTCCCCCGACCTGGTGCGGCTTTCGGAGATGGGCTACGCGCGTTTCTGCCGCCGGTTCGAGGCCGCGACCACCGCCTACTTGCTCGACAACCCCCGGATCTTCGAACCCCGGCGCACGGCGGTGATCGTCAACGATATCTCCGAGAGTCCGGACCTCGACCGCCTCGCCGGGGCCGGGTACCGGATCCTGTCGATATGGCACGTGGACGTCGTCGATTTCTTCAACCGGCTCTATCTCGGCGGCCTCCTGGCCCCGGAGCGCTGGACCCGCGCCTTCGCCCGCATCGAGCGGTGGGGGCTGGCGCGGTGCGTGCCCGACGTGCTGCGGCTCGTCTTTCAGAAGCAGAGGCGGGTGGTCGAGCGCTCCGCCGTTCTCGCGCTTCCTTCCCGGCGGATGGCCGAGACGATCCGGCGCTGCTATGGCGGGCGGGACGGAGGACGGCCGACCGAGCGCAACCGCGAGGAAGTGCCGCCTCCGGACGACGTCGGGGGGCGGCCGACCGAGCGCAACCGCGAGGAAGTGCCGCCTCCGGACGACGTCGGGGGGCGGCCGACCGAGCGCAACCGCGAGGAAGTGCCGCCTCCGGACGACGTCGGGGGGCGGCCGCTGGAGGAGCGCATCCTCATCGCGCCTTGGGGCGGTTGGCGCGAGTCGTTCTCGGAGGAGGCGGTCGCGTTGGAGGCGTCCCGCCTTCGGGCGCATTACCATCTGAGGCCCGGCTCGCGCGTGGTATTGACCTTGAGCCGCATTTCGCCCGAGAAGGGGATCCATCTTCTGTTGGAGGCGCTGCGGCGGCTCGAGGGCTCCCCGCGGTTCCGGGCGACGGACGTCTGCCTCTTCATCTGCGGAGAGACCGCCTTCATGCGCGGCGAGAGCTACGGCCGGCGTGTGCGGGCGGCCGCGGAGCGTCTCCGGCGTTTCCGGGTGTTCTTCCCCGGATATCTCGCTCCGGTCGAGAAGCAGGCTTATTTTCGTCTGGCGGACCTCTTCGTCTCGCCGTCGCTGCATGAGAGCTACGGGTTGACCATCGTCGAGGCGATGCGGGCCGGCCTGCCGATCCTGGCCAGCGACCATTACGGGGGCGATGAGATCCTCGACCCGTCCTACGGGCGTACGGTGCCCTACGGAGACGCGGGCCTGCGCCCGCGTCTGCTCGCCGTCGGGCTCGAGGAGATGCTCGGCGATCCCGCGGGCCTGCGGCGGATGGGCCGCCGCGCCAGGGAGGCCTCGGCCTCGGCGCGCATGGATTTCGCCGGAACGGCTCGCCGGCTCCTGGACGCCGCCCTCGCCCTCATCCCGGAGGAATCATGAAACCGCATTTGCGCAAAGGCCTGAAAGTGGAGCTGCCGGTGGTGGTGCGGCCCTGGATGAAGCCGAGGCTCGAAGGGCTCGTTCGCCACCCGCTGTATTCGACATGGGCGATGGCCTACCATATGGAGACGGCGTCCCGGATGCTGCTCGCCCCGCATCTAGAGGAGCACGAGGAGGCGGTCAGCGGCGGGATGCTCATCAAACACCTCCGGCCGGTCGGAGTCCGCGCGCATCTCCGGGTCGCGGCCACGCTCGTGAGCGTGCGCGGGAGCCGCGTCTACACGCGTTTGGAAGTGTATTCCAAAAATCGTAAAATCGGCGAGGGTTCGTGTGTTCAAGTGGTGATGTCCCGCGGCCGATTCGCCCGTCTGCTTCGGGATGCGCGCAAGGGTAATCAGCATGGCCAAGGATAGGATGCAGGGGCGCCGTCTCCATCTTCGCCCGCTCGCCGCGGCCGACGCCGAGGCCCTGTTCGAGGCCGTCGAGTCCTCGCGCGAGAGCCTCAAGCGGCGGCTGCGGTGGGTCTCCGAGGTCCGCGAGGCGTCCGACGAGGCCCGCTTCATCGCTCAGGCCGAGGCCGAGGCGGCCAGCGGCGACGCCTTTACGTGGGGAGCGTTCGATAACCGCTCCGAGAAGCTCGTTGGGATGACCGCCCTGCAGGGGATGCACAAGGCCGAGGGCTCGCAGGCGCGGATCGGGGCCTGGGTCCGCTCGGGCAGGCAGGATAAGGGCTACGCCGCGGAGGCCGGGAGGCTCGTCCTGGAGCACGCGTTCAGGAAGGCCGGGCTTCATCGCGTCTACGCCCGGCTCGACCCCAGCAACCGCGCGTTCCGCAAGGTGCTCAAGAGGCTCGGTTTCCGCTACGAGGGCTGCCTGCGCGCGGATAAACGGGTCAACGGGCGCTGGGTGGACCAGGAGTGCTGGGGCCTGCTGAAAGACGAGTGGAAACGTTGAAGAAGAGGATTCTCGTCGCGGACGACGACAAGGAGTGCAGCTCCCTCCTGAAGGACTACCTTTCGGAGCTGGGCTACGAGGTCCTGGTGGTGGAGGACGGCTCGATGCTCTACCGGAAGGCCCCCGAGATCATGCCCGACCTGATCATCTCCGACCTTGATATGCCCGGTTTGAGCGGCGGGACGGCCCAGGCCTTGCTCCGGATATCGGAGAAGACCCGGGAGATCCCGATCATCTTCATCACGGGCCAGTCCGAGGACCGTCAGGCCAGGCTGGTGGAGTTCCGTCCGGACACGAAGATACTGTACAAGCCGTTGAACCTCAAGGACTTGGCGATCGCTGTCACCGAGAAGCTGGGCCCCCCCTGATGCGCGCGGCTCCCCGTCCCGGCCGCGACGCATTTTTCTCTCGCTCTTCGCCTCGGGTCCGATGCGCCGCCGAGCCACCCGGGGATCGGACGCCCGCCGGAGGCGGGCGGGGTTACCTGAGAGCAGAGGCTCACACGCTCCGAGCGCGCCGCGCCTGGAGAGCTGGAGAGGGGCGCGATAAATGGAAATCAGGCAGATAGGCGTCGTCGGCGCGGGGCCGCTGGGCGCGGGGATCGCGCAGGCGTGCGTGCAGTCCGGGCTCGAGGTCCTCCTCGTCGACGATACGGAGCAGGTCCTCGGCTACGCCGAGGATATGGTGCTGCGCGGCCTGCACCGGGCGGAGCAGCCCGCCGCGTTCGGCCTGCTGCGCAAGGCCACCAGGCTCGACAAGCTCGAGCCCTGCGACCTGGTGATCGAGTGCGCCTCCGAGGCTCCCGAGGCCAAGCAGGACCTGCTGCGCCGGATCGACGCCCGGGTCGAGCGGTCCTGCGTGCTGGCCGTCCAGACGACGGCCCTGCCGGTGAGCGTGGTGGCTCGGGCCGTCGAGAATCCGGAGCGCGTGGTCGGCCTGCAGTTCTTCCATCCCCCCCACATCACGAAGCTCGTCGAGCTCATCCGCTACGAGCACGCCTCGGAAGCCGCGCTCGGCGTCGCGGCCGAGCTGGCCGCGCGCCTGGGCAAGACCGCGGTGGTCTGCGCGGACCGGCCCGGTTTCGTCGTCAACCGCGTCGCGCGGGCGTTCTACCTGACGGCCATGCGCCTGCTGGAGGGGGGGCGCGGGACGCCGGCCGCCATCGACGCCGCGCTGCGCGCTCGAGGGGGCTTTCGCGCGGGCCCATTCGAGATCCTCGACTTTTTCGGCCTGGAGGAGGACTTTGCGGTGTCGGAGATCGTCTATCAGCTCCTCGGCCGTCCCGAGCGATTGAAGCCGCCCGCGATCGAACAGGCCCTGATCGTGCGCGGGTGCCGCGGGCGCCGCAACAGCCGGGGGTTCTACGTGTACGGCGAGAACCCGCCGGGCACCGAGAACCCGCTGGTCGCCGAATTGGCGGCCGGCTACAACGGGAGTCCTGAGGCGGCGCCGGCCATCCTCCGGACGGTCCTGGAAGCGGTGTTCGCCGAGGCGCACGCGGTGGTCGACGAAGGGATCGCGCGGGCGGCCGACGTGGACGTCGCGATGCGATTGGGGCTTTACTGGCCGAAGGGCCCGTTCGAATGGGAAAAGGAGCTTTCCCGATGAGGCCGCGGAGTGCGGTCGTCGCGGCGGGGGCCGAGCGCCCCGGCCGGGGCGCCGGGATCATGAAACAATCTGACTATTGATTTTTTCATCGCGTGCGACTAAACTTATACCGCCGACCCGCCGAGAACCCTTGGATATCGTGCAGGCAGGGCCTTGGGACCCCGTATAGGGTGAGTTGATGGCGAATTTACAGCAGATCGTCGCCTATCTGCGGCAGTACAAGGACAAGTACCCGGTGGCCGCGCTGCGGAGCCAGTTGCTCAAGCAGGGGGTCCCCGCGGCGATGATCGACCAGGCCATCCGGGTCGTTGCCGGGCAGGCGACGGCGCCGCCGCCCCAGCAGCGCCCTCCCCAGGGCGGAGGGGCGCAAGGCCCGGCGAGGGCCGCCGGTCCGGGGCAGGGCGCGCCCGCGCGGCCGGCGACGCCGG
>JBDREN010000137.1:0-18093 GCA_043819795.1 Elusimicrobiota bacterium | reverse complement strand
TTCTGGAGGTCGGCGAGCACGCTGAAGCCGTCCTTGGCCGGCATCTCCACGTCCAGGATGAGCAGGCGGGGCTTGTGAAAATGCACCATGGCGACGGCCTCGTAGCCGTTCTCGCCCTTGAGCACCTCGAAGCCCAGCTTGGTGAGCATATGGCCCATGATATGCGCGAGCATCCTGTCGTCGTCGCATATCACGGCCTTTTTTTCGGGAGTGGCGTCCGCGCTCAACCCGCCGCCTCGCTTCTCGGGGATTCTGGACCCGGTACGGCGTATCGCGGGTCCGCCGCGGAACATGCCGCCCGCTCCACTCGCTCTGCCCTATTGGAAATCAGTGAGGTCGGCATGGGGTATGTTACGGGTCCGGAGAAAAATGGCGGAGAGGGAGGGATTTGAACCCTCGAGGGTGCAAGCACCCTACACGCTCTCCAGGCGTGCCGTTTCAGCCGCTCACGCACCTCTCCGCAAACTTGGGGCGGATGCCGCCCCGGCTCGCCGGGACGCGACTCCCCCTAAGGCTGAATTATACGAATAAACAACGGTTTCAACAATTTATAAAGACGGCCAGAAAACCCCAGGCTTTCAAGCCTGGGGATGAATGGCCGCCCGGAGCGTAGCGGAGGCGTTGTTTGGCATGCGAGGGTGCGCCGGTGGCAACGTGCCGGCGGGCCGAAGCATGCCGAGGCCCCGAAGCCCCGGGCTTTAGCCCGGGGAGGGGGTTCACTCACGGGCCGGCGGCTCCGCAGGCCTGCAGCCCGGCGCAACCCGGCCGCCCGGCAGGGCGATCCGCCCGTCTCCGGCCGGAGATGTCGGGGCCGCGTCAACAGGGCCACGTCAACTTGCCCCGGGGCAAGTCTGTGGATAACTTCGGGGACTCGGTTTCGGCGCCTACCTCAGTTCGGATTGCGGCCGGCCCACGCAGGTCACCGCTCCCGCATCCAGCGGGACGATTCGAGCGGCGCCGGTCTTCGTGTGCTCGGCCGGCAGCGTGGCCTCCCAGGATCCCTTCCGGGGCTTCCGGATCCAGATCCAGTCCAGGGCGAGGACCTCGCCGCGGCGGAAGCCGGTGTGCAGCGCGAATACGATGGCCGGCCGGATCCGCGCGGAGGCCGCGCGCAGCAACTTCACGATCTGCTCGTTCGTCAGGGCCTTCCCGGCCCGGACCTCCCGCGGCTTCCGGACCGCCGCGGCCGGGTTCTTCGCCATGTAGCCGAGGCGGACCGCATGGGCGAGGGCGGCCTTGACGCAGCGCAGCCGCATGGATACGGTCGACGGCGAGTATTTCTTGAGGAGCTCGAGCTTCCATCGCTCGATCGCTCCGGGCGTGATCGAGCCCAGCGAGTCCGGGTTCACCATCTCGGTGAAGGACCGGATGGCGGGCGCGTCGAAATGCTCGATGGTGTTCGCGGCCTTGTGCGCCTTGCAGTGGGCGAGGTACTCCTCCGCGTACGCGCGCCACTCGAGCCGCTCCGGGGGGATCTCGACGCCGGCCTTCCCGGCCTCGAGCTCGAGCCGCTTCTTGGCGGCCGCTCGCTCAGCGATCGGCTTGATGCGGTAGGCCCTCTTCCGCCGAGTCGCCGGCCCGGCCGTCTGCCAACAGACGAGCCAACTCGTCCCCTTCTTCCTCTTCCGCGGCTCAATCCAGACCGAGGGCCATGGCGTGTTTACGGCTGTCGAACTCGCCCTTGCCTTGCGGGGCATACCGCCTGTCCCGCGGGCACGGAGGCGGTTTCTTTCTATGAATAATTATACCAAGAACACGGGGTTATTCAATTCACCGCTTGGCGTGTCGTGCAGGGCGCATTGCGGCATCGCCGAAGGCCTGTCTGGCGAGCAGTCGGTTGTGAGTCCGGCAGAGCAGGCGGATGTTCCGCGGCGTATCCGACCTTCCGCCGAGGGCCCAGGGGATCATGTGGTCGAACTCAAGACCGCCGCGCTCCGGGCAACGACTGCCGTCGGGACCAGTGAAGGCGCACCGCCCCCCGTCGCGGCGCCAGACTTCGTCTCTGACCGCTTGCGGGATTCTCCGCGTGCGAGGCAGCGTCCTCGATCCATCGACGCGCCCGCGCTGTTCGCGGTTCGCTCGGCGCCCGTGTCCCTTGTTGCGCTGAAGTCTGTGTTCGGGGTCCTTCTTGTCGAGTAAGGCCTCCAGGGCCTCAGTGAAGATTTCCTCATACCTCCCGGCGGGAAACTTGTGGCGCAGGACTTCGCGGGCCCTTTCAAGCTTCCGGAGAAGGCCTTCATCGCAATCGAACGCGATCCGCGCCCGATGACGAGCGTAGGGTTGGACGGACTGACGATGGCTTTGTGGAACAGGGGACGCCCGGAACGACACCAGGGACGTGCTCCCTTCCGGCCCGGCAATCGGATCCGGGGCCGATTCGGGCGCTGGAAGCATTCGCAGGGGGGTGCTAGGCGATGGGGAGGTGGTTTGCGCTGGCTGCGCGGGCAGGCACCGGGCAAAGTCGGGCCGTTCCGTCCCGGGCGAGAGCGATGCGAGCAGGAATTGCAGCTCCCGCTTGCTCTTGCCCTGTGCGCGGGCGAGCAAGTTTCCAGAATTCTCCTTCGTGAGATGCGGCGCCAGCATCGAGATCGTTCCCAGGGAGAGAGCCCCATCCGCCAGGAGCGAATAAATGGCGGGGAACTTGCTGGCCGCTCGTGCCGCGTGGATGCGCCGGTATGCGGCGCCTTCGCAATAGTGTAGTTCCGCGACACAGTAGGCGAACAGGGAGGGGGAACTCTCCTTGGCGTGGAGCTGGCGGCGGTCGGCTTCCGCGAGATAACACAAGAGCATGATCAGGGATCGCCGTTCCTGGGTGGTCGCTTGCTTCAACCGGAAGATCAAGTCGCGGTCGCTGAGCGTATCGCAGTCAACGGGTATTTGCATGGCCTCTCCTCATGGCATGGGCCTGGGGCCTCACCCGAGATATACGACTGAGCGGCTAAATGGTTCCGTATATCGGCAGTGCTAACGCGGCGGAGGGAGCGTCAACTTGCCCCGGGGCAAGTTTGTGGATAACTTCATATCAGTGTAGTGCGTCCAACGCTTCTTGACGTTTGATGCGACGGATCAATGCACCCTCCGTCGAGAGAATAAGTAAAGGGACATATGACGCGCTACACTAGGTTTCGGCGTCTGCCCCGGCCCGGATTGCGGCGGGCCCATGGAGGTCACCGCTCCCGCATCCAGCGGGACGATTCGAGCGGGCCTATTCGCAGGCTCGATGGATCAAGGGTTCGCGGGCGGCGGGGGATCGGCGGGTTCTGGGGCTCGCGAGAGGTGCCGCGTCCAATGCTCCTCGCTGACGATGGCGGCGGTGTATTCTTCGTTCTGCCGGCCGCGTACCACCTTCTCGATCTTGCGGCCATACACGCTGCGAGCCCAGTCGTGGCTGCAGAGCGTGCCGATGACCAGGTAATTCGTCTCGCTGGTCGGATTGCCCTGGCATTGGCCGTCCCGTTTGACGATCGCATCCTCGCAGGCCTTGCGGGATCCGTAGACGAACTGCCCCGTGAGGCAGAACAGCCGGCCGGGGAACTCCACGGGCGGCGCCGGATCGTCGACCGGCAGGCGGGTCGCCTTGTGTTCGGCGACGGGCTCATCGCGCTCCTGCCCGGTGATCGAGGTGAGAAGATCCCTGAGTTCGGTCAGCTCGTCGTCATCCACGCGCCCGTCCGCGAAAATCCGCTCCAGCCGGTCAGCCAGCACGTTCGCCGGCCAGATGGTCGCAGTCTCCGGGTTGGCCGTCATCCAGGACCGCAGCGCCTCCGCTTCCTTCTCGTTGACGACGCCATCAGCGAGGATCCCCTTGCAGAGCCCGAGGAGCTCGTCGATTGTCCGCTCCGCCCTCCGCGATGCGTTGAACGCCAGGGTTACAGGTCGCCCGTGCTCATCTACCTGCGCTGCCATGATGCGATCCTCCTACGGCGCGTTCTATGAATAATTATACCAAGAACCCGGTCTTGGTCAATCCACGGCTCGGCGTGTCGTCCATGCCGCTCGACCTGGCGTTGTCCGAGTGTGCGCGAACTTGGGGCGGGGGCGTCTACTACCCGATCAGGACCTTGAGCGCGCCCGGCTCGGCGGCCTCCGCGAAGGCCTCTAGTCCTTCATCCAGGGGGAAAGTCTTATGAACGAGCGGGGCCAGCCTCAGCTTTCCGGTCCCCAGCAGGCGGAGCCCTTCGCCGAAGGGGCCGCAGCGCGAGCCCACGATCGTGATCTCGTTGATGACCAGCTGGTTGTGGTCGATGTCCGGGGGGCGGGCCGCGGTCGTCTTGAGGACGAGTTGCCCGCGGGGCCTGGCGTGGGCGAGGGCCAAGGGCAGGCCTTCCGGCCTCCCCGTGGCGTCCACGACCACGTCGTGGAGCTCGCCGGGCTCGAGGTCGCTAAGGCGCGCGGTCGAGACCTCCGTGCCTTCGAGCAGGGCGAGCTTCTCCGGGTGCTTGCCGCAGAGCGTCACCCGCCCTTCCGACAGGCTCAGGACCTGCGCGATCAGAAGCCCGAGCTTGCCGTCGCCGAGCACCAGGACCTTCTTGCCCCGGACATCCAGCTGCTCGGTGATGCGGCAGGCCGCGGCCACGGGCTCCACGAAGACCGCTTCCTCGTCGCTCACGCCGTCCGGCACGGGAAGCAGGTTCTCGAGGGGCAGGCAGAGCCGCTCGGCGAAGGCGCCGTCTTTGCCCTGTATCCCCAGGACGGTGCGGCCGGGGCAGTGGTTCTTCATCCCGTCCTGGCAGAACGAGCAATGGCCGCAGCCGCAGTTGATCTCCCCCACGACCCTCCTGCCCGAAAGGGCGTGGCCCTCGGGTTTCTCCACGATCCCCACGAACTCGTGCCCGGGAACGCCGGTGAACCCCATGTAGCCCCTGACGATCTCGAGGTCGGTGCGGCAGATGCCGGCCTTGACGACTTTGATGAGCGCCTCGTCCGGGCGCGGCTCGGGCTCGGGAAGGTCGGCGCGCAGCGAGAGCGTCCCGTCGGAGAAATAAAGCCCTTTCATCAACCCCCTCCCGCGCCGGATGGCGCCGCCCGGCCTTCGAACCGGTCCAGAAGCTTCCGCACGTCCGCCGACTCGTCCTCGTCGGGCGCGAACCTCAGGTACTGCCGCAGATGCCCGGCGCCCTCCTCGACGTTGCCGAGGCTGAAGAGCAGCAGGCCCAGGTTCCTGCGCGCCGTCGGATAGTACGGGTTGACCTCCAGCGCCTGCCTGAAGCGGCGGACGGCCGTCGCGTAGTCCCGCCGCTCTTGGGCGATCAGCCCCAGGAAGCAGAGCGTGTCCTTGTCCGGACCCGCTCCGGCGTCGAGCGCCTTCAAGAACCAGCTCTTCGCGTTCTTTTGGTCTCCTTCGTCGAAAAAGGACTTGCCCATGTTGTACATGGCGTTGGCCAGGTCCGGGTCCAGGGCGAGCGCTTTGGTGTAGTAGCGCCGCGCGACAACGCGGTTTCCCGTCCGGTCGTAGACCGTGCCCAGGCTGTTGAGCGTGCGCGGGCTTCGCCCCGTGGACTTCTCGACGGCCGCCCAGAAGCTCTGGTCCGAGCGCCAGTCGCGGTTCCTCTCCACGGTCTTGAAGGTCCACCAGACCAGGCAGAACGCCGCGAGAAACGCGTAGAGGACCGCGGCCCGGCTCCTGGCGGCGGCGAGGTCTTCCCACCGGCAGCCCAGCAGCATGCAGAACCCGATGGAGGGGAGATATAGGAACCGTTCGGCCCCGATCACGTCGATCCTGAAAAAGACGTTCAGCACGGGCAGCAGGAAGGCGAAGAATACCATGATGGAAAGCGCCTTCGCGCTCTTCGCGCGCGCGAGCGTCCAGAGGGCGGCGCCGGCCACGGCCGCGATCGAGAGAAGGCAGGCCCACGCGCCCGCGTCGCCCGGGCCCGCGTCGGGGAAGGCGCCGGGCGGGTATTCCGCGCTCAGGCCGAGCCCCGTGGCCATGGGCCAGAGATACTTCCGGGCGAAAAACTTCGACATCGTCAGAAACACGACGGGCGTGGTCTGGGACGAAAAGTACGGCTCGCCGCCGGTCGCGAAGACCGCGCCCGTGATGTGGTACCTCCATTCGAGATACAAAAGCAGCGCGACGAGAAACAGCGCCCAGACGCCGGCCCGCGCCTTCAGGACCTCTTTCCAGGAGCCGGGATGGGAGGCGTATTCGGCGAGAGCCAGGACCAGCGGGAAAACGGCGGCGTTCTCTTTGGACAGCAAAGCGAGCAGGAAGAAGACGACCGACAGGCCCATCCGGAACGCGCCCGCGCGCAGGTGCGCGAGCCGCCACGAGCAAAGCAGGAACGCCGCGGCCAAGAGCTCCGCTCTTCCCACCACCGAGCTCACCGCCTCGGTATGCACGGGAAGCGCGGAGAACGCCAGCGCGGCGAGGCCGGAGGCCCCGTCCGAAAGCCCGAGCCTCCGCAGCAGGAAGAAGAGCATGACCGAGACGAAGACGTGCAGGACCAGGTTCGCCAGGTGATAGCCGACGGGCTCGAGTCCCCCGAGCCGGTAGTTCACCGAATAGCTCAGCATGGTCAGCGGCCTGTAGAGGCCGCCTTCCCGGGCTTTCGGGGCGTTGACGTCCATGCCCCAGTAGGTGGTCCCGAACAGGTAGGGCGCGAAGGAGAGCTTCCGGATGAGCGGGTTCTCGACGATGATATGCTTATCGTCGTAGACGAACCCGTTGCCGACGCTGTTGAAGTACGCGGCCAGGCAGCAAAGGATGATGAGGGCCGGGAGCAAAAGTCCCGCGCGGCCGGCTTTCATTCCGGGCGCCTTGAGGTGCTCTGGCTGATCTCGGTAATCTTTGGGCAAGGGCTTTCGGCATTTTACCTTATTGGCCATATTGGGGCCGTCCGCAAAAACGTTTCCGCATATCGAATCCTTGAGGAATTCGCCGGAATTGCCCGTTTACTTGCGCGAATTCCGCAAGAATCCTCTTCGCAGGCCGGTTTTCTACGGCGGAATCATATTTACGAGTTGAAGCGGTTATGGTATATATGAGTATCGAAGCCGACGGTCCCAGGGGTCGCGACATGGGCGTGACGGTCCTGATCATAGAAGACGATCTGGATGAGGCGGCGCGGATCAAGGAGATCCTCTCTCCCGGGGGCTACTCCTTCATCCACGTGTCGACTTGCGCCGAAGGCTGGCGTTATCTCCGGGAGTTCCGGCCCTCGCTGGTCATCCTGGACGTATGCCTGCCGGACGGGAGCGGCCTCTCCTTGTGCCAGAAGATACGGGCCGATCCCGAGCTGGCCTCCACGCCCGTCATCATGCTGACGGCCATGGCGATGATGCGGGACATGGAGAAGGGCTTCGGCGCGGGCGCGGACCAATACCTGTTGAAGCTGACCCAGATGGACGAGCTGCCCATGTGGGCGGCGGCCCTTCTGCGCCGTGCCGGGATGGACGAGTCGAAGAGCGGGGTCCTGCGCTCCGACGACTTCGTGATGGACCCGCAGACCTTCACCGTGCGGACCGGCGGCCGGGTCATCGGCGACCTCACGCGCAAGGAGTTCGACCTGCTCTATGAGCTGGTGCGCAACAGGCCCAAGGTGTTCTCCAAGCAGTTCATACTCTCCAAGCTGTGGCACACGGTGCTTCGCGACAATACGGTCGAGGTCCATATCAGGAACCTTCGAGCCAAGCTGGGCGACGCGAGGAAGCGCATCGTGACGGTCTCCAAGGTCGGCTATAAGTTCGAGTAGCCGGGCCTGAATCCGCGAACGTTCATCGCAGCCGTCTTCCTCGACGATGTGTTCTTTCATGTGCCTTCGGCGGTCTTGGATTCCTCGAAGAATTCCCGGTGCGCATCTCTTTCCAGCGCCGGAATTCTTCGAGCAATCCGTTTCATGAACGGCGCACGTGTTCGCCGGATGTGCGCCTGAATCCCCCCTTAAGCCCGGTCCAGACCGGCGGATTTGCGCCGCCTTTCAAAGGACTTTTTTCTTAAGAAATTCTGAGCTTGCGCCCGCGCGGGGATTCTGCAAGCCTGTAACGGAAACTCTCGGACGCGATCGGAGTACGGTCTCGATCCGGGGGACCGGGATGGGCCGCCGGGCCGCGGAGGGGAGAATGGAAGCGTTCAACCTCGCTCAGCTGACAAAAGAGATGGTCGTCGGTTCGATCCGGGAGCTCGGGGACCCCGCGCAAGTGACGGCGCGCGTGGTCCACAGCACGCTCTTGGCCCGGCTGAAGGGCCGCAGTCTTCCGGACCACGAGGTCCAAGAGGCCGCCGTCGAAACCTGCCGCGGCGCCATGGCCGGCATGGTCCTCACGGAATGCCCCCTGCCGCGCGGGGCGGCGGCGATCCTCGCGGCCGTCCCCAAGACCGCCAGGGAGGCGGGCGTCGACGACCGGCTCGTCGCGATCGCGGGGATCGAGGGCATGGCGGACGTCAAGCGCTTCACGACCCCGGAGGTCCTCGGGCGGATCAGCCAGCGGCTGGAGGAGGTCCGGCGCGGCGCGGGCGCCGCCTTCGACCGCTTGTGCGCCGACGGCGGCGCGCGCCAACGCCCCGACGCCGAAGGCGATCCCGAGGGTGCGGATGCCTCGGCCGACGAGCAGTACGCGGGATTCGAGCAGCTGCTCTATCTTGTGGCCCACCTGAACAGGCGGGCCATCGAGTCGAGGGCCCTGACGGAGTTCTGGCCCATCCTGGCGGAGTCTTTGACCTCCCAGTTCGGCTGCGAGCGCGCCTCCCTGTTCCTCCTGAAGGACGGAAAGCTGAGAAGCGAGTTCGCCGTGGGCCTCGAGGAGCATGTGGAGCTCGAGGTCGGCCAGGGGATGGCGGGCTTCGTCATCCAGCAGGGGAAGAGCATCCGCGCCAACGACCCGTACAAAGACCCGCGCTTCGACCCGTCCATCGACCGGAAGACCGGCTACAAGACCAAGAACATCCTGGTCTCCGCCTTCTATCACAAGGGGCGCGCGGTGGGCATCGTGGAGCTGCTCAGCAAGGAGGGCGGCTTCACCCGCGATGACGCGCGGACGCTGGAATGGCTTTCCCCGCACGTGGGGTTTCTCCTCTACGAGATGGACCTCGCCGACGAGAAGCGGCGGCTGGACATCCAGGTGGCCCAGGCCTCCAAGATGGCGGACCTGGGCTTTCTGGTGGCCGGGGTCGTGCACGATCTGAGCCACCCCGTGATGAACCTGCTGACAGGCGCGGAGCTTCTGAGGCAGACGGCGCCCCCGGACTCTCCTCTCCGGGGGACGATTCGCAGGATGGAAAAGAGCGCGCGGTCCTGCGAGGCCACTCTCCGCCACCTCATGGACCTGGCCCGGGGGGACGAGTTCAAGCTGGAGGAGGTCTCGCTGGAGGAGGTGCTCCGGGAGACGCTGGAGCTCGTCGACACGCAGGCCAGGATGAACAAGGTCGCGGTCCGCGCCGAGCTTCAACCGGACTTGCCGAAGGTGCTCGCGGCCAAGAACCCGTTGCGGCGGGTCTTCCTCAACCTCTTCGTCAACGCCCTGCACGCCATGCCCGAGCCCGAGGGCGGTACTTTGACGGTGTCCGCTCACACCGAAGGAGGACGGGTCCGGATGCGGGTCGAGGACACGGGGATCGGCATCGATCCCGAACACCTGCCCCGGTTGTTCGAGAAGTTCTTCACGACCCGCGGGCAGAGCGGCACGGGATTGGGCCTGTCCATCTGCCGGGACATCGTGGAGAAGTGCGGCGGGAGCCTGGAGGCCCATTCGGAAGGGAGGGGCAAGGGCGCCGTCTTCGCCGTCTGCCTCCCGGTCCGCCCCGGCTCCAGGAGCGCGGGTGAGTTGGTCTCAGCTTCAGGAACCTCCGCGCCAAGCCGGGCGACGCGAGGACCCGCGGTCTGAATCCAACCTTAAGCCCGTGCCGGATCGCCGTCTTTGCGCCGCCTTTCCCGGGACTTTTTTCTTAAGAAACGCTGAGCTTGCGCCCGCGCGGGGATCCCGCAAGACTTTGGCAAGAACCTCGCGGGCGCCAACGCCCCCGCCGGGGTGGACGCCGGTGCATGGAGGGGGGGAATGGAAGCTTTCAATCTCGCTCAGTTGACGAAGGAGATGGTCGTCAAGTCGATCCGGGCTCTCGGGGACCCCGCGCAGGTGGCGGCGGGCGTTCTCAACGGTACGCTCTTGGCACGGCTGAAGGGGCGCGGACTCTCGAACCGCGAGGTCGAAGAGGCCGTCATCGAGACCGCCCGCGGCGCGATGGCCGGCATGGTCCTCATGGAAAGCTCGCTGCCGCGCGGCGCGGCGGCGATCCTCGCGATCCTATCCAAGACCGCCAGGCAGGCCGGCGTCAACGAGCCGCTTGTCGTGATCGCGGGGATCAAGGGCATGGCGGACGTCAGGCGCTTCACCACCGCGGAAACCCTCGATCAGATCAGCCGGCGGCTTGAAGAGACCCGGCGCGGGGCGGGCGGGGTGTTCGACCGCTCCCGCGCCGAACACCAGAGCGTCCAATCCCAACCGGCCTACCGCTCGCCCGGCTGAATCCACCCTTAAGCCCGTCCCGGACAGGCGGCTTTATGCCGCATTTCCCGGCACTTTTTGCTTAAGAAAAGCTGAGCTTGCGGGCGCACGGGAATCCCGATAGAGTATTGTCATGACGAGCGAGCGAAGGACGGCGGGTCTCAAGCCGAGGCGACGAAAAGAAGTGAGCGAAGCCCTTAATCGATACGCAGGGAATACCCCTAATAGACGTCTGGACAAGGACCTAAAATCATGTCTTGGGGACCCGTTGACAAATCCCGGGACCGGGGTTAACCTTCGGGAAACGATCCGGACATGGCTTTTTGATATTGGTAAGTATTCGAAGCCCTTTCGCACCGGCGTAACAAAAACTTCGAACGTACATATTACATTAATAGGCGTTCGAGGTCCCGTCGGCTTTCTGAGCCGGCTTTATTCGGGAGAGCATCGTAGTGGAACACCTAAGCCGAGCCCCTCTTTTTACAGAGCTCCTGCCGCGATTCCCCTACTCCGTTGTTTTCGGCGCCGGCCCTGTCGGCCGGCCCGCCGCGCTGCGAACCTTGTTTAGTTTTTCGGTGAAGGACCGAAGGCTCTCCGCGCTTGCGCGGGGAACGTTCGAACGTAGTCTCTACGCGTACTGAAGCGGTCTGGACGCAGCCGGCCTCGCGGCCGGCTGCCGGAAGGAAACGCCGTGGCCGAGAGCAAAAGCCGAGGACTTCTCGCAGCAGCATTCCTGCTCTGCCTGCCGCTCTCCGCTTTTTCCGCCGGCCCCGGCACCTCGGCCGCCACCTTCCTGAAGCTGGGCTTCGGCGCCCGCCCGCTGGCTCTCGGCGAGGCCTTCGTGGCCATGGCCGACGACGTGTCGGCCGTTCACTACAACCCGGCCGGCCTGGCCGTGCCTCCCGCGCTCCACGCTCCCGGGGGCTACGAGCTGCTCGCCTCGCACGCCATGCACATCCAGGACATCCGCCTCTCGCAGATGGGCCTGTTGCGCCGGCCCTTCGGCTTCGCCGCCACCCACCTGAGCCTGGGCGGCATCGAGCGCCGCACCTACGAGAGCGCCCAGCCCGAGGGCACCTTCGGCGCCTCGGACCTGGCCATGAGCGTGAGCTACGGCCGCAAGCTCGGCTTCGTCGGGCTCGGCGCGACCGGCAAGTTCATCCGCCAGACCATCGGCGAATACTCAGCCACGGCCTACGCCGCGGACTTCGGGGCGTTGCGCCGGTTCAAGCGCTGGCCGGTCTCGGTGGGCGCCTCGCTAGTCAACCTCGGCACGAAAGTCCGCTTCATCGGGCAGGGCTTCCCGCTCCCGCTCACCTTCCGGATGGGAGCGACCGTGGGGATGACGAAGCGCTTCCCGCACGCGCTCAGCCTCGAGCTCGACTTCCCTCGCGACAACGCGCCGGTCCTGCGCCTGGGCGTGGAGTACCTGGGCTTCGGCCCCTTCGCCCTGCGCGCGGGCTACAGGACGATGTCGGGGGGGCAGCGCGAGGCGGCCTTGGGCAGGGCGCTGGGCTCCGAGGCGCCGGGGCTCTCCGAGTTCTACGGCATGTTCCTGGGCTCGGGCTTCCGCTCGAAGTTCGGGAGCTTCGACTACACCCTTCTGCCCTATGGCGAGCTGGGAAACGCGCACCGGTTCTCGCTCAGCGTGCGGTTCGGCAAGAGCCGGACGGACTCCGGGGTGATCGGGGTGCTCAAGTGAGCGCGACGACGAGGACCGTGGGGAGGATTCCCGGGCGGCGCGCCTCAGCCGTCCCGGGAGGCTTCCAGCCGGTCGATGCGCCTTTCATGGTCCCGGAGCTTGTCGCCGTGCCGATCCAGGGTCTTCGGGATCGTGGCGGTTTCGCGGGAGTAGGTCTCGATCTTTCCCGCGAAGGAATCTATGACATCCGTGACGCGGTCGAAGCCGGCGTCCATCCTGGCGCCGAGGCGTTGCTCCATTTCGCGCATCTGGGTCTGCGTACGTCCCAACTCCATCGCGACGCGGTCGATCTTCCGGTCCAGCCTGGAGTCCACGCCGTCAATCTTCCGGTCCAAGCGGCCGATGTCGCTCTTGGTGGCGGGCTTGTCCGCGTCTCGGCTCATAGGCTCAAGATACAACAAACCGGGCCGCGCGAGAAGGGCCAAAAGGCCCGGCCCCGGACGGGCCGGGCGGGGGCGTCCGTATGACGCGTCGGTTCGTGTACAGTATCATCCGCTTTCTTCGGAACTCGTCCGTCCATCCTGTCTGTGCGGGCAGCTTGAGCTGCGTCGGATCCCCGGTTCATCGGCCCGCACCCATCGGACCGGTCCTCGCCGACCGTTCCCCCCGCGGAGGGATCATCCGCGTGCGGATGGGCCTCCCGGGAGCTCCTCCCGCCAACAACACGTACGAATGCGGTCCCGGAAAGTTCCCTCTTTTCGCGCTCCTACAGACGCCATCCGATCCCCCGGGCGGCGTCTCTCGCCATAGAGGTCGGCTTCCTGCTGCGGCAGGAGCGCCGAGCCGAAGCAAGGAGGCGAGGTCCCGGTGAGGGGGACGATGAGGAGCGCGAGGAGGCTTCTCGGGCGGCTGGTAGCCGGCTCCGGGCGCCGCGCCGGCGCGGGAATCGTCCGGAGGCTGGGACCCGGCAAGAGCCCCGGGCACCGCGCCGGTGCGGGAATCGTTCGCAGGCTGGCACCCGGCAAGAGCCCCGGGCACCGCGCCGGTCCGGGAGGCGTTCGCGGGCTGGCGCCTCTCGCCTGCCTCGTGCTTTTCGGCGTCCTGGCTTGGCACAACACCCTGGACAACGGCTTCGTCTACGACGACGAGATCCTCGTCGTCCAAAACGAGGCCATCCGCACCCTCACTCCGCTCGCCAAGTTCTTCCGTCCGGAGGCGCAGTACGCCGACGCCGACGCGGAGTCCACCCGCCACACCTGGCGTCCGCTGAGCGTGTTCGTCTACGCCCTAAACTACAAGGCCTCCGGGCTGGACCCGAGAGCCTTTCACCTGACGAGCGCGGCCATCCATGTCGTGAACGCCCTGCTCGTGTTCTGGCTGATCCTCCTGCTCTTCCGGCCCCGCGCGGCGCGCGCGCCCCAGGACCCGTCCGAAGGGCGCGGCCTGCGCGGCCCGCCCGCTGCGACCGCCTTCATCGCGGCCCTCGTCTTTCTCATCCACCCCGTGCAGACGGAGTCCGTGGCCTTCGTGGGCTCCCGGTCCAACCTGGTCTACCTTTTCTTCTACCTCCTCGCGTTCATCCTGTTCGTCCGCTCGCGGGAAAAGGCCTCGCGCTGGGCTTACGGCGGTTCGCTGGCGTGCTTCGCGCTCTCTTTGCTGAGCAAGGAGATGGCGGTGACGCTGCCGGTCGCGCTGGGGTTCTATCTCTATCTGCGCGGGCGGGCCCCGCAGGACGGGGGTAAAGGACGCTGGAGCCCCCTTATTCCCTACTTCCTGCTCGCGGGAGCTTACGTGCTCGCGCGCTCGGCGGCGCTTGGCCAGACCGCCCAGACCGGCTACTGGGCCGGCGGCTTGGCGCCTCAGGCGCTGACCATGCTCAAGGGCTTGGCGATCTACGTGAAGCAGACGCTTTTGCCCTACCCGCTCAGCCTGGAGTACCTCTTCGCGGTCAAGCACAGCCTGGACCCGGAGACTCTTTTCTTCGGCCTGCTTCTCGCGGCCTTGCTCTGGCTCGGCTTCCGGCAGATGGGCCGCAACCCCAGGACGGGCTTCGGCATCCTGCTGTTCCTGCTGGCCTTGGCTCCTGTCTCGAACATCGTCTCCATCAACACGGTCGTCAACGAGCGCTACCTCTACCTCTCGGTCATCGGCTGGGGGCTGATCGTCGCGGAGCTCCTGGCATGGACGCTGAGTACAAGGGCGGGACGAAACGGCGCGGTCCGGGCCCTGGGCCTCGCGGCCCTCTGCTGCCTCTATCTCGGCGTCACGACCCAGCGCAACAAAGACTGGAAGGACACGTTCTCTTTGGCCCGCGCGAACCTCGAGACCTGCCCCCAGTCCGCCCGCCTGCGTTACGCGATGGCCAAGGCGTACGCCGAGAGGAGCCAATGGGACGAGGCCATCGGGGAATACAGGATCGCCCTGGCCATTGAGCTTTACGGGGACGATGAGCGCGGGGCCGTGGAATCCGTCGAGCCCTTCGGCCCTGACCTGCTGCGCCGGGCCGGGGAATACCGCAAGAGCCTTCAGGTGAAAGTGGACCGGGGACAGACCTACTACAGCATCGGGTCGGCGTATCTCCAGAAAGGCGAGCACCGGAAGGCCGCGGCCTATCTCGAGCTGGCTAAGGGGCGTAAGCCAACGAGCGCCGAGATTCGGAACAACCTGGCCGTGGCCCACGCCTACGGCGGCGATCCGGAGAGAGCGGTCCAAGACCTCGAGGACCTGCTCGGCGACCATCCGCAAGACGCCAGGGCGCGGCACAATCTTGGGCTGTTTCAAGACTCGCTGCTGGCTGCGCGCGCCTCCGAACGCGGGTCCCCGGCGGACGCGGCGAGGGGCCCGTCCCGGGCCGCGGGCTTCGTATCCGAGCTCAAGGAGCGCTTCCCCGGGCTCGGCGAGAAGTGGGCCCGGCTCAAGGGTTTGCGCTACGAAGATAGCGGCCAAGGGGTCTCGCCCTTCGCGGGCTATCTGGGCTCGGCTCAGGCTGCCGGGAGCCTCAAGCCGGAGGAGAGGAAGGCGTTGGAGGCTCTGGCCGGCAGGAGCGGCGCCAAGACCCCGGCTCCCCCGGTTTTCCCCAAGACCTACGGCAAGCCCTATACTGTCAGACTGCCTTTGCCCTCTCTTCCTGGACGGGGACAGGACGAAGAGGAGACCGCCGTGGAGATCCGCCCTGTGGGCGTCTCGCCCGCCGAGGCGGCGGTCCGGGACGGGATCATCCTCTATCCCGACGCCTACCCCGAGACCTCGGTGTTCTTCGCCGCATCCCCCGCCGAGGTCGAGGAGTTCTACTACCTGAAGTCCGCGAAGGCTCCCAAGGCCTTCGTGCAAGAGCTCCGCCCCAAGGGAAGGATCGTGTCCTTCCGGGTGAACGCGAGCGGCAGCCTGGAAGCCCGCGACGCCGCGGACGCTATGGTCTTCCAGCTTTCCCGGCCGGTGGTGATTGACGCCGAGGGAAGAAGGGCCGAAGGCCGGTTCGCGCTTCAGCCGGCCGTTTCCGAGAAACGGGGCGAAGACGGGCATCGAGCCTATCTGCTCACCATGCTTGTCCAGGATTCCGGGCTCAGGTATCCTCTGCTCATCGATCCGACCTGGACCACCAGCGGCGCCTCCAGCTTGGCGAGTCCGCGCCAGCAGCACACCGCCACGCTTCTGCCGAACGGCAAGGTCCTGGTGGCGGGAGGGTGGAATGGGGGGAGCGATCTTTCCACGGCTGAGCTCTATGACCCCGTTGAGGGCACCTGGACGGCGACGGATTCCTTGGCGGTGGCGCGCAATGTGCATACCGCCACGCTCCTGCCCAACGGGAAGGTCCTTGTCGCGGGTGGATACGGCAGCGGGACGCCCCTCTCAACGGCGGAACTCTTCGACCCCTCCGTGGGGACGAACGGAGAATGGGCCACTACGGACTCCATGTCGGATGGGCGCTACGGTCACACTGCTACGTTGTTGCACAACGGAAAGGTCCTGATTGCGGGGGGATTCGGACTCGACGGGGGGGGCGAACTCTCCACGGCGGAGTTGTACGACCCCTCCGCGGGCAGTTGGTCCACGACCAACCCCATGCCTGATGTGCTCGGTTTCCACACCGCCACACTCTTGCCCGACGGCAAGGTCCTGGTGGCCGGGGGAGATTCCGATCCGGGAGTGACCGACCACGCCGGGCTCTATGACCCTACGTCCGGCAATTGGACGGCCACGGGATCCATGTCGGAGCAGCGGTACTATCACACTGCTACGCTCCTGCCGAACGGGAAGGTCTTGGTGGCGGGTGGGTTCAATGGCAGTTATCTCTCGACCGCGGAGCTCTTCGATCCCTCCGAGGGGACATGGACCACGACGGACTCCTTGGCTCAGGCGCGCCGTTTGCACGTCGCCACGCTTCTTCCGGACGGCAGGGTCCTGGTGGCGGGGGGAGATCAAGGGAGCTATCTCTCCACCGCGGAGATCTTCGAACCTTCCTCAGGGACTAACGGCCAGTGGACGACGACCGACGCCATGTCCGCGATCCGCGCGGCGCACTCCGCCACGCTCCTGCCGAACGGTAAGGTCCTCGTGGTGGCCGGGGCCAACGGCGCGGGGGGGAACCATTCCAGCGTTGAGCTCTACGACCCCTCCGCCGGCGACTGGGAGGCGACGGACTCGATGTCCGGGGCGCGCGGCTACCATGCGGCCACATTGATGCCGAACGGGAAGGTGCTCGTCACCGGCGGCGACTCGGGCAGCGTCCTATCCACCGTTGAGATCTACGATTCCGCCACGGCATCCTGGGAGAGCGCCGATCCCATGTCGACTCCGCGCAACTACCACATATCGGTCCTGTTGCCGAACGGGAAGGTGCTTGTGGCCGGTGGAACGGACGGCGCGACGCGGCTGTCAACGGCGGAGCTCTACGATCCTCAGTCCGGGCTTTGGTCGCCGACAGGCTCGATGACCTTCGAGCGCGAAGCTCCCGGCGCCGTCGTCCTCCCGAACGGGAAAGTCTTGGTCGCGGGAGGTCGCGACGGGGCGTCGGTGTTGTCGTCTGCAGAGATATACGATCCGTCGGTCGAGGCTTGGCTGCCGACGGGCAGCATGAGCGGGCAGCGCATGAGCTTCGCGGCGGTCCTGCTGGACAATGGGAAGGTGCTGGTGGCCGGGGGAGCCGACGGCGGCGGGCCCATCGCTTCAGCGGAGCTTTACGATCCGGCTTCCGGCTCTTGGACGAGCGCGGGCTCCATGTCGTACTCTCGCCTGAGCCCGCTCGGGGCGAAGCTGGAGAACGGAAAGGTGCTTGTCTTCGGAGGTTATAACGGCGGGAGCCTGCTGAGCTCGGCCGAGCTCTACGATCCCGACTTGAACTCATGGGCAGCGACCGGCTCCATGTCGGCCGGCCACCAGGGTCATTCCGGGGCCCTCCTTCCGAACGGCAAGGTGCTGGTTGTGGGGGGGCAAGCGAACCTCGCCGGCGGCGCCATCGACACGGCGGAGGTCTACGATCCGGCGTCCGGGGCCTGGACGGTTATCGACAACATGACCACGCCGCGGCGTCTGCTCACCGCGACGCTCTTGCCGAACGGCAAGGTTCTGCTGGCGGGGGGTCAAGATGCCGCGGATGTGTTCCTGTCCTCCGCCGAGTTGGCCCTGTATACGGAGTACGACTTCCACCTTTCCACGGTCGCCTTTTTGCAGCCCAAGATTGAAACGATCGACGGGCAGGGTTCCTTCCCGGTCACCTTGCATCCGGGCGACACCTACACCGTTGTCGGGACAACGTTTGCGGGCGGGGGAGAAGCCTCGGGAGGAGGGCACGGGTACGCGAATTCCCCCACCAACTACCCGCGGGTCTATCTCATGCCCAACGATGCGGGCAACTTTGAGGCGATGGCGCCCGGCAACCGTCTAGTGGACCTCTCCACCTCGGTCTACGGGACCGCCGAGCAGACCTATTACCAGAACGGCCAGTCCTCCACCACGCTGGACTTCACTATCCCCGCTGATTTCCAATGCGGCCACTACAACTTCTTCATCAT
>JBDREN010000136.1:0-3915 GCA_043819795.1 Elusimicrobiota bacterium | reverse complement strand
TTTGGGGCCGGGGCCATGCGCCTAAATCCGGGCGGGACCGTCATGTGGAGCTTGGACGGCATGGCGTCGGAGAGCTCGTATAGGGTGAGCGCCGTCTCGTGCGAGAAGCAGCCCTGGATCTCGCCGTTTCGGTTCATGGACCAGAGCGAGGCGACCACGAGGTCGGGCCGATCGGCGGCTGGGAACCTCGTCAGGCGATAGAGGCCCCGTCGTTCTCTGGTCCAGTTCCCGGCCTTAACATGGTAGGGGTGGTTGCGCTCATCGAAGCCGGCAGCCTTGGCCTGCTTGGTGGTAAAATAACCCTGCTGCGCCTCAGCAATCTCGTAGAGGCGCTGGAAGGACTGCTGATGAGGAGTTCTCTTTCTCGTCATAATACCCGTAACTTATATGAGTATTATGACTGCCGCAGTGCAATATGTCAAGACCCAGGCGAGCATCCCCCAGTCCAGCTAGATGGATCAGACCACAAGTGGTTCGAAAAGCGAGGGCCCCGC
The DNA here is from genome assembly GCA_043819795.1 of Elusimicrobiota bacterium. Lineage (GTDB taxonomy): Bacteria > Elusimicrobiota > Elusimicrobia > UBA1565 > UBA1565 > JBDREN01. The sequence goes on along the minus strand of JBDREN010000136.1, from coordinate 3,421 downwards.
TGTACACTGCTGGCTTTCGTGGATGACGCCTCTTCCAGACTGCTCTGGGCCCAATTCGTGCCTACCGAAACGACGCTGTCGCTGATGCCAGTGCGAGTGACCCGGGATTATCTCAGGCGCTACGGCCGCTCCGTGGCCTTCTACGTGGATAAGGACTCGATCTACAGGGTGAATAAGACCGCCAGTCTCGAGGAGCAACTGCGCGATGAGCAGCCCAGGACGCAGTTCACCCGGGCAATGAGCGAGATGGACGTGAAGGTCATCTGCGCTCATAGCCCTCAGGCCAAGGGGCGGGTGGAGCGAGGCTTCAAGACTCACCTCGGCCCGAGCAGCTCATGCGGCTTTCGTGAGGAAATGGCGGCGGCTTCATGAGCCCGTCGCAAGGTCGCTCGAAGAGGCTGGCGACGATCTGCTTGCGTTCATGAGCTTCCCGAAGGAGCGGTGGAAGGCTCTCAGGACAACGAACATCATCGAGCGGCTCAACGGAGCCTTCCGCCAGCGGATTAAAACCCAGGGGATGTTCCCGATACGAGCAGCTTCGGCTCCGTCTCCCTTCCGTGCGCCGGCCCGGCGCGGGCCGGCTAGGCGCCCTCGTCCCGTCTACGCCTTGTCCCCGGGAGTCGCGGTCGCGAAGATCCCCTCCGGATCGGCGCGGGTCGCCTCCGCCTTTCCCTTGTCGGGTGCGTAGCTCATGACCTGCTCGAAGTACTCCTGATGGAAGCCGAGGCTCTCCATGTAGTCCCACTGGGCCGCGTTCTTCTTGGAGGGGGCGGCGGCGAAGATATGCTCGTGCTCGTCGAAGACCGCGTCGAGGTCCAAGCCGGCGTCCATGCCCATGACCGCGGCAAGGTCGCGGGTGTCCTTGTATATCCCGTCCTTGGCCGCGTTTCTCGGGAATACGACGTAGATCTTGGCGCTGCCGCCGAGCCGGGCCGCTTCCTCGTTGATGGCCGGGATCGCCTTCCGGAACAGGGCCTTGAAGCCCGCGATGCCGTGCTCGGGGAGGACGCAGGCGGGCCCCAGCCGGTAGGCGTGATCCGGGCCCTCGGCGAAGCCGCCTTCCTTCTTGGAGACTGCCCTCCGCCGGATCATGAGAAAGCCCGCGACCTTCCCGCCGGCCTTCAGGCACACGCGGGCGCCCTCGACCGAGTCTTCAAAGAGCCGCCGGAGAAGTCTCTTGCGGTCCGACTTGAAGAAGCTCCAGTCGAGATCGCAGACGGCGCGCAGATCGCTTTCTTGGAGCGGCTCCACTGCGGCCCCATCGCCGAGCTCGGGCCCCGGGGATTTGTCCTCGACGGGAAGGTTCGCCTCCTGGGCCGAGGTGAAGCCCTCGGGCCGGAATCCGACCTTCTTATATAGACGGATAGCCAGCGGGACCGACCCCAAGCGGAAGGTCCCGATGCCGCGCTTCCGGAGGTCGCTGATCACGATGTCGATCATCTTCCGGGCGAGCCCCGTTCCGCGGGCTTCCCGGGAGACGACGATGTTGCCGATCCACGCCTGGCCGCCGAAGCCGGTCGTAAAGATGCTCCCGATCACTCTGCCGTCCTTGAGGAGAACGTAGCAGACCTGATCGGAGGAAACGTACCTTTCGAGCTCGCGCCGGTCGTAGTAGTACCAGCCCTCCTTGTTCATGAGCTCGAGGATGCCGTCGATATGATCCTCGCGCAGGCTCCGAGCAGTGACGCCGGGAGCGTCCATCGCGATCTCAGTCATGTCGTCCTCCTTAGGAGACGGTCCGCAGCAAGATAGGTGACGAAAGCCCCCGCGATGCCGTTGACCGGCGGAACGCCGGGGCTGAAGTACGCCAAGAGCGCTCCGGTCAGGTAGGCCGCGATCCCCGCGGGGTTGCTCTTGGGCAGGCCCGCCTTGTCCAGGGGCGGGAAACCGGTCTTGCGCCGAGCGACGTAGTCCGCCATCAGGACGCCGCCGATGGGCGGGACGAAGGTCCCCAGCAGGATCAGATACGGCAGCAGCCACTCGTACATGCCGGCCAGGGCCAGGACGGTGCCCACGACGGCTCCGGCGACGGTCAGGAGACGGCGTCGGGACGTGCGGAAGAAGTTGCAGCCCGCGATCGAGTAGTTGTAGATCGTGTTGTCCTGGGTGGTCCAGATGTTGAGAAGCAGCATCACGATGCCCCAGATCAGGAGCCCCTGCCGGGCGAGCACCCTGACGATGTCGGCCTCCTGGTAGACCCGGGCCCCTACGGCGCCCGTGGCCACCATGAGCCCGTTGCCCGCGAGGAAGGCCAGAAGGCTCGCGATCACCGCGGCCCTGCCGGTGCGCGCGAAGCGGGTCCAGTTCGTGGCCTGCGTGCCGCCGCTCACGAAGGTCCCGAATACCAGCGTGATGCCGGCGCCGAAGGTCATGGTCGAAGCCGGGCCTGTCGAGCCGGCCGCCAGGGAGCCCGAGTCCCCGAAAGCCTGCCAGAGGCTGCGCGCGATTAGGAGCGCCATGAGCGGGACCGCGACGAGGGAGAGCTTCTCGAGGCCGCGGTAGCCGACATAGGCCGTGGAGCAGAAGGCCAGGCCGAAGAAGACCATCAGCGCGGTCCGCGCAGGGCCCGGGAGCCCGAGAAGCTCGCACAGGATGATGGCGGACGTGGCCGTGCCCCAGGCGTACCATCCGATCTGAGTGAGCCCGAATGCGAGGTCCGGCCACTTGCTGCCCCACTCGCCGAACGAGTAGCGGGACAGGAGCACGGTGTTGAGGCCCGTGCGAAAGGCGATGTAGCCGAGAGCGGCCACGTAGAGGCCCAGGAGAGCGTTCCCGAGCGCGATGACCGTCAGAAGCGAGGCCCACGAGGAGAAACCGGCCCCCAGCCGGCCGCCGCCCCACATGGTGGCCGTGAAGAAGGTGAACCCCAGCAGCACGATCGACAAGGACCACAGGTCCTTGCGCGCGTGCTCCGGCACCGCGTCGAGCGGATAGTCTTCCTGCGAGTCAGGGCTCTCGGGAGCGTGCGGCATGATTTCGAGGCGCTATGGTCGCCTATGTATACAAAACATGCCGCCCGGTCGGCTTGGGCCCCGCACGCGCTTGGACGCACATGTTCTAGAGCCGGGGAATAGCCCGACGGATAGAGCCCGTATCTGGACTTACTGAATCCGACGTCTCACTCAGACCCACCGCGCTCCAAATTCAGTTCGATGCGTCAGAGCAGTCTTAGTAGCTTCCCCAGCCGCCGGTGTTACTCTGCCAGTTGTTGCCGCCGCCGTAGTTCCCGGAGTTGTTAGTAGTCGTCGACTGGGAAACAGCTTGGCCTATGGAGGGCTCGTTGATGATTGCGGTCGACCCTTGAGGCTGTGGACGGGTCCGGGGAAGCGAACAAACGGCGATACTTGCGACGGGGTTCCCGATAGAGAAAAGGTGTAAACGGAGAAGGCCACGGCCAAAACCCGGCCAACAACCGTTATAT
>JBDREN010000135.1:0-16619 GCA_043819795.1 Elusimicrobiota bacterium | reverse complement strand
GGAACGGTGACCTCGGACGGCCTTTCCGCATATCCCGCCAGCCTCGGTTTCTATCTGGACGGCCAGCGCGTCAGCTCGTCCTACACGGACAGCGAGGGTCATTACACGGCCGTGCTCACTGAGCCGGGCGAGTACCAGATCGGGGTGTTGTATAAAGGATCATCGTCCGGCTTTTGGATCACGATGGTCGCCGGGCAGAGCCAGGTGTTCGATATGGACGTTACCCCGAACGTCAGCGGAACGGTGACCGCGGACGGGCTTCCCGCGGAGAATGCCACGGTCGGTTTCCATGTGGCCGGCCTACGCGTCTGCACGGCCCAGACGGACGAGGAGGGTCATTACAGGGCTTTGCTCCGCGAGCCGGGCGATTATGATGTCACGATGTGGTTCGAAGAGACGACGACGAGCGTCCAGGTCACCTTGGCCGCCGGCCAGACCCTGATCGTCGACTTTCCCCCGAATACTCCGTCCGGCGAGGATGTCGTGGTGGAGTCCGACGAGGGCACCACGTTGACGTTCGACGAGGTCACCGGCGATGGGACCACGACCGTCACCGAGAGCGCGGGAGGCCAGCCCCCGCCCACCGGGTTCAAGCTGCTCAAGGACTACTACGAGATAACCACGACCGCCCAATACAGTGGTCCGATCACGGTATCGTTGGCCTACGACGACACCGGCCTCGGCAAGAAAGAGAAGAACCTCAAGCTGATGCACCTGGAAGGGGGAAACTGGGTCAATGTGACCACCTACCTGGACATGGACAACAACGTCATCTACGGCGAGGTGAGCCATCTCTCTGAGTTCGCCATCATGGAGCAAGAGACGATCCCGGCCGTTGTGGACATCGACCCCGGCACGCTGAACTTGGCCAGCCAAGGCAGATGGATAACCTGCTATATCACGCTCACCGAGGGATATGACGTGGCCGAGATCGAGGCCGGCACCATCCTCCTGGAGGGCGAGATCGGGGCCTCCAGGTCCAACGAGCAGGACGGCGTCCTGATGGTCAAGTTCGAGAGGGCCGCGCTCGCGGACCTGCTCCAAGCCGGGGATTCGGTGGAACTGACCGTGACCGGCGACATCACCGACGGACCGGCTTTTGAGGGAAGCGACACCATAAGGGTGATCGACAGCGCCGGGCGTAAGAAGTGACACCCGGAGAGTCAGCGGCAAGGTTTCCCCTATATCTTGTAGAATCCGGATCGTCTGACCGGAGCGCCACTTTGTGGCGGCGTTGAAAGGCGCCGGCAGGCCTCGAGATGGACGAAGAAAAGCAGACGGGCAAGAATGCCGGCGAGTTCGGCCCCGAGGTGATGGAGGAGTACTTCGCGGACTGTCGGGAGAACCTCGCCAAGGCGCGCTCCTGGCTCCGGGACCTGGAGACGGAGGGGACGGGGGGGGGAGCCGCGCCCGCAGCCAAGCTGCTCAAGCGCTACGGCCACCAACTGGCTGGCTCGGGCGGGACCTACGACCTTCCCCGCCTCGGCGAGGCCGGGGTCCGCCTCGATGCTCTTATGCACGCGGTCCTCTCCGGCTCGCAGCCGCTCGACCGCGCCGTCCTCGTCCAGGCCGCGGTCCTCCTGGACGACATCGAGAAGTTCCTGCGCTCCTGATCCGAGTCAGCCCCGGTCGCGCGAAGCGCCAACCGATCGCTACACCGGCATCCGGCCGGTGGCGCGGGTCTTTCCCGCCAGCACGCGCGCGGCGGCGCGCTGGGCCGGTTCCGACGCGGAGAACGCGCACAGCCCGGCGTGGAAGCCGCGGAGCTCGTCGAGCACGAAGGGGCTTCCGAAGGACGCCGCGACCGAGCGGGGAGAGCGACCGAGCGCGGCGTTCGCCTTGCGCCGCTCGGCGGGCGTGAGGCGGATGCGTCCGCTGTAGGCCCGCGGGCCGACGAACGTCGCGACGAGGACTCGGTCCGCACGCCGCGCGCGTCCGAGCGGCACGGCCGTGATGCCGAGCGTCTTGAGCTCGTCGAGCAGCGCCGAGCCTTGCGGGCCGCCCGAGGAGCCCGTCCGCGGCTCGAGATATGCCACTTCGCCCCGCAGCGGGACCGCTCCCGCGCCTCGCCTCGCCCACGCCGTCGCGGCGGCGGCCATCTTCTCTGCCGCGCGCCGGTGGCTCGCGCTTTCCACGCGTTCGATATCCCCCGCGGGCGTCAGGCCGCGGTCGCGGAAGAGTCCGCACAGCCGTTTGGCCCGCGTCAGGCGCTCGGCGGCGGCGCGGGCTTTCGCCTCCAGCCCGCCGTCCTCCACGAGTCCCGGCAGGGCTCGCAGGAGGCTCTCCGGCCGCGCGGGGACGAGGATCACGTCCGCGCCGGCTTCGAGCGCCATGAGCGCGGCTTTGGCCTCGGGGAAGCGGCCGGCCACCGCGCGCATGTCGAGCGCGTCGGTGACGACCAGGCCCCGGTATCCCATGCGCTCCCTCAGCAGCCGCCCCACCACCGCGCCGGACAGGGAGGCGGGGAGGCCCCGCGGCGTGCCGAGCGCGGGCACATGCAGATGGGCCAGCATCACGGAATCCGCGAGCGGGAGCGTCGCCCGATAGGGGGCCAGGTCGCGGGACACCAGAAGGGGCCGCCCGGCCGCCACGGTCGGCAGCTCCAAGTGGGAGTCTTTGCGCGTGTCGCCGTGGCCCGGGAAGTGCTTGACGCAGGAAAGCACGCCCGTGCTCCTCATCCCGCGCAGATACGCGCGGGCGAGCCGGCTCACGAGGGAAGGCTTGGCGCCGAAGGCGCGGATGTTCACGATGGGGTTCTCGGCCCGGGTGGCCAGGTCCACGACCGGGGCGAAGACCCAGCGCACGCCGATCGCGCGCGCCTCGATCCCGGTGATGCGGCCCTTCCTATATGCTAGGGTCTCGCTGGCGGCGGCCCCGATGCCCATGTTGGAAGGGAGCGCCGTGCCGCCCTCCGCCATCGTGGGGAGACCGTCCTCGTAGTCGGCGCAGAAAAGCAGGGGAACGCGCGCGCGTCTCTGCAGGCGGCGGGTGAGGGCCGCGATCTCCTGGACGCCTCCCCCGTAGACGCAGAAGCCGCCCGCGCCCAGATCCGTGAGGCGCTCCGCATAGGCGGGATCGTCCTTCCCGAACCGGAATCCGGGGAACACGAGCCGGCGGATGTCGTCCTCTGAGATATCACGGGATCGTCTGCTTTTCGCGTGCGCGCCCATCGGGCCTCCTCCCGAGGCGGGTCCGCCGCCGGAACGGGCCGGGCGGGCCGCCTCGCTGTCAGCTTAACATATCCTGCGCGCGGCCTGGCGAAGCGCCGCGGGGGAGGGGGAGATGGTGGAGGGACGTCGCGCCGGCCTTTAATTTTCGAACTTGTATCCGAGGCTGGGGACGTTGACGATGCGCTGCGAGACCTTGGGGCCGAGCTTCTTGCGCAAGCGGGAGATATGCGTCTCGACCGTATGGACGTCGCAGCAGTCGGCCGGGTTGTGGCCCCACACGGACTCGAGGAGCGAGGCGGGGCTCGTCACGCGGCCCGGGTTGGACATCAGGATGCTCAGCAGATCGAACTCCTTGCGCGTCAGCCGGATCACCTTGTCGGAGACTCTGACCTCCCGGGCCGCGTGGTCGATATCGATGCCGCACATCTTGAGGCTCGCGCCCTCCGAAGGGACGTCGGCGTACCGGCGCAGCACCGCGCGGATGCGCGCGAGGAGGAGGCTCATCGAGATGGGTTTCGCCACGTAGCCGTCGGCGCCGTCCCGCAGGCCCGCGACGACGTCGTTGTCTCCGGTCATCGAGCCCGACATGATGATGATGGGAATGTGCTGAGTGGACTTGTCCTTTCTGAGCACCCGGCATAAGGCATGGCCGTCCATCCCCGGCATGTCCGCGTCGGTCAGCACTAGATCGGGCTTCACCTCCTTTACTAGGAGGAGCCCGTCCGAGCCGTCGGCGGCCGAGACGGCGGGAAAGTTGTTCTGGCGGAGCGCCCTTACGACGCTTTTGCGCACGCTCTCGATGTCGTCGATGACCAAGATCTTCTTGTTCACGCGAAACCTCCTTGTCCGATGGATTCCTTCCGGCCGCCGGCCCGCCGGACCGGGCCGGACGGAGTCTCCCTAATTTGACGTGGCCTTTTCGTCGGGCTGGTCCAGCAACTCGCGGACTTTGTACGCCAGCGCGATGGGCAAAAACGGCTTCGGGAGGAAGTCCCTTCCCGGCCGCAGCAGCCCCTTGCGGTCGATGGCCCGATCGGCGTAGCCGGACATGAAGAGCACCTTGATATCCGAGCGGCTGGATACGACGCGCTCGGCCAGCTGGTCGCCGCACAGCCGGGGCATGACGATGTCGGTGATCAAGAGGTGGATCCTTTCCCCCGGGCGGCTTTCCAACAGGCCCAGGGCCTCCTCGCCGTCCGACGCCTCCAGGACCGCGTAGCCTTGCTTGCGCAGCATCCTGGCCGCGCCCCTGCGCACCGAGGGCTGGTCCTCGACGATCAGCACGGTTTCGTCGCCTTTCGGCAGGGCGGCCGGCTTTTCGGACTTGAGCAGCGGGGTGATCGCCTGCGCGCAGCGCGGCAGGTAGATCCTAAAGATCGTGCCCTTGCCCGGCTTGCTCTGGACGAGGATGTGGCCGTCGTTCTGGCGCACGGCCCCGTAACAGGTGGCGAGACCCAGGCCGGTGCCCTTGCCCTTCCGCTTGGTGGTGAAGAAGGGCTCGAAGATGCGTTCGCTCACCTCTTCGGTCATGCCGGCGCCGTTGTCGGCGACCGTGATCATGGCGTAGTCGCCGGGAGCGACCTCGGGATGCCGGCGGACGAAATTGCGGCTCACGGCGACCCCACCCAGCCTGATGACGAGCCGGCCCCCGCCGGGCATCGCGTCGCGGGCGTTGACCGCGAGGTTCATGAGGACCTGCTCGAGCTGGACCGGGTCCACCTTGACGGGCTGGGGCTGGTGGGTCGGCAGCGTGATCAGCTCGATGTCCGTGCCGATGACGCGGCGGAGCATCCGGTCGACCTCCATGACGAGCTCGTTGAGGTCGATGACCTTGGGGTTGAGCACCTGCCTGCGGGAGAAGGTCAGCAGCTGGTGGGTGAGCGAGGAGGCGAGGCGGCCGGCCTGCTCGATCTCCTCGGCGTCGTTCCGCCTCGGGTCGCCCGGGGCGAGCTTCTCCTGCAGGAACGTCGAGTTGGCCAGGATGATCGTCAGCAGGTTGTTGAAGTCGTGGGCGATGCCGCCCGCCAGAAGGCCGATGGCCTCCATCTTCCGCGACTGATGCAGCATCGTTTCCGGATTCTCCAAGCCGGGCTGCGCCCGCTCGCGCTTCGCGGCGTACCGCGCCGAGGTGACGACATACGCCTTTCCCCCGGCCGTCCCGCTCGAGCACCGCGCCTCGACCGGGAACGTGGTCCCTGGCTTGCGCCGAGGCCGGCTGTCGAATCCGGAGGCTTCGCCGCGCATGACCCGCTCCGCGAACAGCGTCCAGGCCGCCCCGTCGGGGAACGCCTCGTCCAAGTCCGTGATCGAAAGACCGGGCAGCTCCTCGAGCGCGCAGCCGAGGGCGGCGCAGGCCTGCTTGTTGCCGTAGATGAAGCGTCCGGATATCGGGTCCACGACGGTTATGAGCTCCGCGTTGTCGTCCAGCAGGGTCTTATAAGGGAAGGGCTCCGCGCCGCGGCCGGCCGTCCTGCGCCGGGCTTCTTCCCAGCGCCGCTTCAGCGTGCCGAGGGCGTGGTTCCAGGCGGACTGGAAAGCGGAAACGAGATTCATAGGCTTCCTCGCGGAACGTGGTTTTTCCGTCGGCCCGTCAAAAAGGAGCGCCCCCAGTGCGGATGGTCGGCGCTCCTAAAGCCTGCGTCGGTCGCGGCCCGCGACGCACCTTGCGGGCCGCAAGCATATTACTACCAGTCCGCCATTAACGGATGATTAAATCTCGCCGTGCGGATGCGAAATTTGAGCGAAACGTGAATTCCCCTTGAGCTCCGTATGAGCTTCATAAGGGATGCTATCGTCAGCAAGGGGACCATGGAGCCGCAGGGGAGGATCACGTGATCGAGAGGGCAAAGGTGCTCATTATAGACGACGACTTCTCCGTCCGGCGGACGCTGAAGTCGGCGCTGCTCGGGACCTACGAGGTGCTGACGGCGAAGGACGGCGAAGAGGGGCTGGCCACGGCGCGCGCTCGCTGGCCCGACCTTATCGTCGTGGACGTCATGATGCCTCGCGTCGACGGATACGGGGTCTGCAGGGAGCTGCGCAGCGACCCTCTCTTGAGGGACATTCCGGTCTTGATTCTCAGCACGCTGTCGAGCCTGCCGCGCGTCTCCATCGGACTCGACAACGGGGCGGACGCCTATATAGGCAAGCCTTTCGACATCAAAGAGCTGCGGGCCAGGGTGAGTCAGCTCATCTGCCTCGGCCGGCAGCGAATCCACGCCGCCCGCCGGAATACCGGCGGCGTCATGCTATAGGCGCTGAGTTCTAGCGCTGGCAGCGAGGACAGTACCGGCTCCTGCGCCCCCCGATGACTCGTCGCGCGATCTTGAGCCGGTGGCCGCATTCCCCGAAGTCGCGGCCATAGACGGCCAGCGTATCCCACGCCCGGCCGGGCCGGCCCAGCGGGTCGAGGTATGCCTCGTCGGGCATCGTACAGCCGCCGAGGCGTATGGCCCGTTTCAATACGTCCTTGAGAGCCCCGCAGAGGCGCGCCGCATCGCGGCTCGTCAGGCTTTTTGCCGCTCGTTGGGGACGCAGCCGGGCGCGGAAGAGCGCCTCCGTCGCGTAGATGTTGCCCACGCCGGCCAGGACGCCCTGGTCGAGGAGCAGCGCCTTGATGGGGGCGCGTTTGCCGCACGTCGCGTGGACGAGATAGGCGGGGTCGAAGCCGGGCCCTAATGGCTCGGGCCCCAGCTTCGGCAGGGGACAGCCGGCTCTGCCGAAACGGCGGGGGTCTATGAAGAGCACCGAATAGCGGTCGAAAATGAGCCTGAAGCGGCAGTGCGGATGCCGGCCGGCGGCGTGCCCGGCCAAGGCCAAGCGTCCGGACATTCCGAGGTGCATGGTGAGCGTCCGCCGGCCTCGATCCCCCGCGGTGAAGTCGAATACGAGGTACTTGCCGCGCCGGCCGATTTCTCGCAGGGTGGCGCCCCTCAGACGGCGCACGGACGCCGCCGGGGGCCTTCGGTAGAAGGTGGGGCGGCCGACCACGACGCGTCTCAGCCTCCTGCCGGCCAGGCGCTCTTGGAGTATCCGGCGGATCGTCTCCACCTCGGGCAGTTCGGGCATTACCTCCACTAGATTATGAAAAAGCCGGGAGTTACTCAACAAAAGGTGCCAGGCACCGGATTTGAGTTATTGACGGGGAGGGCGAGGGTATTGTATAAGTAGGAATAGTTATTATTAGCAGTTGATCCCAACCGATGCCCGCTGAGAGCAAGCCCCGGATGACCCGGCAGAGACGGATCATCCTCGAGGAGCTGAGAAAGGTTTTCACGCATCCGACCGCCGACGAGCTGTACAAGGCGGCCCGCAAGAGGCTGCCGCGGATCAGTCTGAGCACCGTCTATCGCAACCTGGAGCTTCTTTGCCGGGAAGGGGCGATACGCAAGCTCGAGATGGCCGGCAGCCAGAAGCGGTTTGACGGCAACCTCAAAGACCACTACCATATCCGCTGTCTGCGGTGCGGACGCGTCGCGGACATCGAGCTGGAACGCCGGCCCGATCTTGAGGGCTCGATAAGGGGCGTGTACGGTTTCGAGGTGCTCGGGCACCGGCTGGAGTTGACGGGCGTGTGCGGACCCTGCATGGCGGGCCGGCGGAGCGTTTCCACCGCCTGTTAGCGGATACTCTGACCAGGGAGGGACTATGGCGGTACAGGAGAAAGCTGGAGTCGTCACCATGAAGGGCAATCCTCTGACGTTGATCGGGGGCGAGGTCATGGCGGGGGACGCGGCGCCGGACTTCGTCGCCCTGGACAACAGCCTCGCGGAGGTCAAGCTTTCATCGTTTCGCGGCAAGGTCGTGATCATCTCGAGCGTGCCGTCTCTGGACACGCCCGTCTGCGACTTGCAGACCAAGAGGTTCAACGAGGAGGCTTCCAGGCTGGGCGAGGATGTCGCCGTGTTGACGGTGAGCATGGACCTGCCCTTCGCCCAGAAACGCTGGTGCGGAGTGGCCGGCGCGACCCGGGTCGTCACCCTTTCGGACCACCGCGACGCGGCGTTCGGCGGCGCCTATGGGTTGCTCATCAAGGAGCTGAGGCTGCTGGCCCGGGCGGTATTCGTCGTGGACCGTGAAGGGGTCGTGCGGTACGTGCAGCTGGTCAACGAGGTCACCAACGAGCCGGACTACGCCGCGGCGCTGGAGGCGGCGAAGAAGCTCGTGTGAGGCGCGTCGGATATCGGTCGGAGCGGAGGAGAACCATATGACGCAGAGGAACGAGGTCTATAAGTGCTCGCGATGCGGGAACATCGTCGAGGTGCTGCACGCGGCGGGCGGAACGCTCGTCTGCTGCGGACAGGAGATGAGCCTGCTGGAAGAGAACACGGTGGACGCGGCCAAGGAGAAGCATGTCCCCGTGATCGAGAAGACCGACGCCGGCTTCCATGTCAAGGTGGGGAGCGTCGCCCATCCCATGGAAGAGAAGCACTACATCGAGTTCGTCGAGCTCATCTCCGACGGGAAGGTGTACCGCCGGCACCTGAAGCCGGGGGAGGCCCCGGAGGCCGTCTTCGACATCAAGGCGGAATCGGTCTCCGCTCGGGAATACTGCAACCTCCACGGCCTGTGGAAGGCGTAGCCGCGGGCGCGCCGCGACCCTAGAAAGCCCCGGAGGCCGGCCCCATGCTTGACGTCGAGCTGCTCTCGCGCGTCCAATTCGCGTTCACGATCGCCTTTCACTACATCTTCCCTCCGATGAGCATCGGCCTGGGAGTGCTCCTGGTGGCCTGGCAGGCGCTGTCGATGTGGACGGGAAAGCCCGTATACGAGAGGACGGCGCGGTTCTGGCTCAAGGTATTCGGCTTGATCTTCGTCATGGGGGTGGCGACGGGGATCGTGATGGAGTTCCAGTTCGGGACGAACTGGGCCGCGTACTCGCGCTACGTCGGGGACGTCTTCGGCGGCCCGCTCGCGGCCGAGGTGATCACGGCGTTCTTCATGGAGTCCGCCTTCGTGGGGCTGCTCGTGCTCGGCTGGGACAGGATCGGCCCCCGGACGCGATTATTCTCGTTTGTGATGGCTGCCTTGGGCGCGCATCTGAGCGCGTTGTGGATCGTGGTGGCCAACTCCTGGCAGCAGACTCCCGCGGGCTTCCGCATCGTGGGCGAGGGGCTGGCCGCGCGCGCGGAGCTCACTGGCTTCTGGGCCGCGGTCTTGAACCCCTCGACCTTCGACCGCGTCAGCCACGTGTTTTGCGGCGCGTGGCAGGCGGGCGCGTTCCTAGTGATCAGCATCAGCGCCTTCTACGTGCTCCTGAGGTGGCATACCGAGTTCGCCAAGGCGTCGATGAAGCCGGCCCTCTGCCTGGCTCTCGCCTCCTCGCTGGGCCAGCTGGGGACCGGCCACACGAGCGCGATCGGCGTGGCCAAGAACCAGCCGGCCAAGCTCGCGGCTTTCGAGGGGCACTACGAGGCTTCCGCTCCGGGCGACCTGTACATGTTCGGCTGGGTGGATGAGAAGGCGGAGCGCGTGCGGTTCGCTCCCGGGCTTCCGGGCTTTCTGAGCTTCTTGGTCCATTTCGACTTCAAGAAGCCGGTCACGGGGCTCAAGGCCTTTCCTCCCGAGGACCGGCCGCCGGTCAATCTCGTGTTCCAGGCCTACCACGCGATGGTCGGCATCGGCATGGGGCTCATCGGTCTCAGCCTGGCCGGCGTGTTCTTTTGGTGGCGGGGCACGCTGTTCCAGCAGACGTGGCTGCAGGTCGTGTTCTTGCTGTCCTTCCTCGGGCCTCAGATCGCCAATCAGATGGGCTGGATCTCGGCCGAGGTCGGGCGCCAGCCCTGGGTCGTCTACGGCGTGCTGCGCACCAGCGAGGCCTTCTCGAAGGTCGTGCCCGCGTCCCAGGTGCTCGCGTCCATAGCCTTGTTCGGCCTCGTCTACGCCCTGCTGTTTCTTCTGTTCGTCTTCCTGCTGGGCAAGGAGATCATCCACGGGCCGGAGGAAGAGGACCTTGAGCCGGCGGGGGTGGCGGCATGAGCTGCTGCTGCGTGGATCTGAACACGGTCTGGTTCGCGGTCATCGGGGTCCTGTTCACGGGCTACGCCCTGCTCGACGGGTTCGACCTCGGCGTGGGGATCGTGCATCTCTTCGCGAAGTCCGACGACGATCGGCGCATCGCGATCAACGCGATCGGACCCGTCTGGGACGGCAACGAGGTCTGGCTCCTAGCCGGGGGCGGGGCGCTGTTCGCCGCGTTCCCGAGGGTGTACGGCACGGTGTTCTCCGGGTTCTACCTCGCGATCATGCTGCTCCTGTTCGCCCTCATCTTCCGGGCGGTCTCCATCGAGTTCCGGGGCAAGCTGGACTGGTCGTTGTGGCGCAAGGCCTGGGACTTCTGCTTCAGCGCGGCCAGCCTCGCGGCGGCCCTGCTCTTGGGCGTGGCGCTGGGCAACATCGCCCGCGGCATCCCGCTCGACGCCGAAGGCGAGTTCGCCGGGACCTTCCTCGGCCTTCTAAATCCGTACGCGCTCGTGGTGGGCCTGAGCACCGCGGCGCTGTTCGCCATGCACGGGGCGCTCTATCTCAACCTCAAGGCCGAAGGTGACCTCCAGGCCAGCGCCCGGCGATCGGCCCTGGGCGCGTTCGTCGTGTTCGCCGCGCTCTATGTCCTGCTGACCTTCGCGACCTGGCTGGGGCTGCCGCACATGATCCGTCCCTTCGATGAGCGGCCGCTGCTGTTCGCGATCCCGCTCATCCTCGTGCTGGCCATGGCGGACATCCCGTTCGAGCTGCGGGCCGGGCGCGACCTCCGGGCGTTCCTCGCGTCGTGCGCGACGATCGTGTGCCTGATGCTTCTGTTCGGCGTCGGCATGTTCCCCAACATGGTGCTTTCCAGCCCGGATCCGGCGCACAGCCTGACGATCTACAACGCCGCGTCATCGGCGAAGACGCTGAGGATCATGCTGACGATGGTCCTGATCGGCATGCCGCTGGTGCTGGTCTACACGGCCTATATCTACCGGGTGTTCCGGGGCAAGGTCAAGCTGGACTCCATGAGCTATTGACCCGGGTCCGTCCCGAGTCCTGAATGATGGAAAGCGACCACGTAGCCTTCGCGTTCGGACTGACCTTGCTGGCCGGCCTGTCCACCGGCATCGGGAGCGCCATCGCCCTCTTCGCGAAGCGCACGAACACCAAGCTGTTGGCGGTGTCGCTGGGATTCTCGGCCGGCGTGATGGTCTATATCTCGCTGGTGGAGATGGTCGGCGCGGCCGGCGAGCGGCTGGGCGCCGCATGGGGGGAGGCCGCGGGCGGCTGGGCGGCCACGGGCGCGTTCTTCGCTGGGATCTTTTTGACCGCCGTGATCGACCGGTTCGTCCCGTCCTTTGAGAACCCCCATGAGGCCCGCAAGCTGGAGGAGATGGCCGCGGGGCGAAGCCCCAAGGGCGACCGGGCGCTCCTGCGCATGGGCGTGTTCTCCGCTGTGGCGATCGCCATCCATAATTTCCCCGAAGGCCTGGCCACGTTCGTCGCCGCCCTGAAGAGCCCGGCCGCGGGCCTGCCCATCGCGCTGGCCATCGCCATCCACAACATCCCGGAAGGCATCAGCGTCTCGGTGCCGGTGTATTATTCCACGGGCAGCCGCAGGAAAGCTTTCCTGTATTCCTTCGCCTCGGGGCTGGCGGAGCCCGCGGGCGCGCTCGTGGGCTATCTTCTTTTCGCGCCCTTCCTGAGCGACGCGGTGTTCGGTTTCTTGTTCGCGGGAGTGGCCGGGATCATGGTCTACGTCTCGTTCGACGAGCTGCTGCCGGCCGCGCACAAGTACGGCGAGCATCACCTGGCGGTATACGGACTGATCGCGGGCATGGCCGTCATGGCCGTGAGCCTGCTAGCGCTATAGGCGTCAGGTGTTAACTTTGTTAACTAATGGGGGAGAGGAGAAGCAGGAATACTTCCCGGTGACTGAAGTTAGTTAACAAAGTTAACACCTGACGCCGGTTAACCGTTTTATGAGGCGTATAGGCATCGACATCGGCTCCCTCTACCTGGGATGCGCCGTCCTCGAGGCCGGCCGGGTCCTCCACACGCATCACCGGGAGCACAAGGGCGACATCGCGGGCGCGATCGCCGAGGCCATCGGGAAGCCGGGATCCGATCGCTACGACAGGATCGGCGTGTGTGGGAGCCTCAAGGACACGGGCCAGGCGGTACTGGACGCCACGCTCGCCACCATCGAGGGGGTGAGGTTCCTGCTTCCCGGGTGCCGGAACCTGTTCTCCATCGGGGGGGAGACCTTCTCGATTATCGTCCTGGACGAGGGTGGCGAGTACCGGGAGCATTCGGTGAACTCTCCGTGCGCCTCGGGGACCGGCTCTTTCATCGAGCAGCAGGCCGAGCGCCTCGAGATCTCCGCGGCCGAGCTCGCCCGCAGGGCCGCCGCCTTCCGGGGCAAGACTCCCGTCATCGCGACCCGCTGCGCCGTCTTCGCCAAGACGGACATCATCCACGCCATGCAGGAGGGCTATTCGCTCGACGCGATATGCGCGGGCCTATGCGAGGGCATCGCGCGCAACGTTCTGGACGCCCTCGTGAAGGGCCGGGAGATGACCGAGCCCGTGGCGGTGGTCGGCGGGGTCTCGCTCAATCCCAAGATCGTGGGCACGATCGAGAGCACCCTGGGTAAGCGCGTGGTCGTGCCGGAGCATGCCCACGTCGCGGGCGCGGTGGGAGCGGCCCTGCTCGCCGAAGAGCCGTCCTTCGATTTCGACGCCCTGACCAAGCGCGTCCGGGCGCGCCGGAGCGTGCGGCCGCGCCTGGAGATGCGGCTGACGAAATACCCGGATTTCCGGGAGTTCTCCATCTTTCCGGAAGGGGACGTGGAGGTCTTCCTTCCCAAGAAGCGCGCGTCTTTGGGGGAGGGGGTTTATCTCGGCAT
The DNA here is from genome assembly GCA_043819795.1 of Elusimicrobiota bacterium. GTDB lineage: Bacteria > Elusimicrobiota > Elusimicrobia > UBA1565 > UBA1565 > JBDREN01. The sequence continues at coordinate 3,572 of JBDREN010000135.1, read as the reverse complement.
CGACATAGGCTCAACGAGCACAAAGACTTTGGTCATGAGCGCGGGCGGGGAGATCGCCGGGGGCTTCTACACCGCCACCCGGGGCGAGCCGTTCGCCGCGGTGCAGAGGCTCATCGGAGCCATGGACTCCGTATTCGAAAGGAGGCGGCCGGCGCTGCGGGGGGTGGGGACCACGGGCTCGGGCAGGAAGATGATCCACGAGCTCTTCGGCGCGGACATGGAGGTCAACGAGATCACGGCCCACGCCAAGGCGGCGACGTTCCTCACCCCCGAGGCGGACACCATCGTCGAGATCGGGGGGCAGGACTCCAAGTTCACGCGCATACGCGACGGGGACGTCTACTACTCGGCGATGAACTACGTGTGCGCGGCCGGGACGGGGAGCTTCATCGAGGAGCAGGCGAAGCGGCTGGGGGTGAGCCTCAAGGACTTCTCCGACATGGCGCTCTCCGCCGAGGCCCCATTCACCAGCGACCGGTGCACGGTGTACATGGAGCGGGACCTGAACGTCCTCATGAGGGAGGGCTGGTCCAAGCGGGCTCTGGCGGCGGCCGTGCTCAACTCGGTGCGGGACAACTACGTGGCCAAGGTGGTCGGCCACAGCCCGATCGGCGAGCACGTGGTATTCCAGGGCGCGACGGCCAGGAACGCGGCCCTGGTCGCTTCTTTCGAGCAGCTCCTGGACCGGCCCATCCATGTCTCGCCCTACTGTCATCTCACCGGCGCCTTGGGCATGGCGCTTCTCTGCCGGGAGGCGGGCCTCACGCGCTCCCGCTTCGTATGGGATGTCCGGGACGTGAGGACCGAGGAGGAGATCTGCGAGCGCTGCGCCAATCACTGCCTCTTGACGGTGGTGGCCAAAGAAAGCGTCAAGACCGGGTGGGGGATGAAATGCGGCCGGGAGTACTCGGACAGGCGTCCGAAAAAGGTCGAGCGGAGCGCGCCCGCCAAGCGCTACATCGAGGCGCTCCGGCCGCCCTTCCGCACCCCGGGGCCCGATCGGAGGCCGCCCGGCGCGGCGCCCATGCCGGAGGGCGCCCGCAAGTCGAGAGCGGACGTCGCCATCGGGCTTCCCCACGGGCTCTACAACGTGGAGTATTCCCCGCTCTGGCACGATTTCCTGTCCCGGCTGGGCTTCAAGGTGATCACGTCCACCCCTTCGCGCAAGGCCCTGGCCGAGGGCAAGAAGGCCGTGAACTCGGATTTCTGCGCGCCCATGGTGGCCGCCCACGGATACGTCAAGCAGCTCCTGGACCGGGGGGCCCAGCATATCTTCTACCCCGCGATCGTCAACGAGCATGACCGGGAGCGCGAAGGAGCGGCTTCCTTCAAAAAGAAGACCCGGGACGCGTATTTCTGCTACTACTCACAGTACCTGCCCTCCATCCTGAGCAAGCTCACGTCGATGGACCTCGAGGACAAGATCCTCTCTCCCCTCATCCTGTTCAACGAGAACGATCTCGACGAGATCGCGCGCGAGCTGCACCAGGAGCTGGCGCGGAGATTCCCGGACCTCGGCCTCGAGGAGGTCGGGCGGGCCTTCCACGCGGCCTACGAGGATTTCCTCGCGGCTCGCAGGAACCTGAAGGCGACGCACGCCGCCCTCGAGGCGGGCCGGCGCCGCCCGGGCGGGCCGCGGATCGTCCTGATGGGGAGGCCTTACGTGGCCTTCGATCCCATCATGAACCTCGGCCTGCCCCGGAAGCTCGAGGAGCTCGGGGCCGAGCTCTTCTGGCAGGACGAGCTCGACCTCGAGGGGTTCCAGCCGGTCTATGCCAACAAATTCTACGAGCGCATGCACTGGCACTACGGCAAGACCATCGTCAAGGTCGCCGAGTACTGCGCCGAGTCCGACGACCTCTTCGTCGTCTACCTGAGCTGCTTCCGGTGTAGCCCGGATTCCTTCCTCATCAGCTACGTCAAGGACATCATGACGCACTACGGCAAGCCCTTCCTGGTCCTGCAGCTCGACGAGCACAGCTCGGACGTGGGCTACACCACTCGCATCGAGGCCGCGATGCGATCCTTCGAGAACCATCTGGGCAGGCGCAAGCCCGCGGAGCCCGTCCGTCCGACCCGGGCCCGCGACGACCGCTTGGAGAAGGGCGACACGGTGCTGGTCCTCCACCTCGACGACCTCATCAGCCGGCTCTGGGCCGACTGCTTCAGGCGCGCCGGCTACCGGGCCCTGACGCTCGACGCCGACGAGAAGTCTTTGAGCACCGGATACAAATACGCCAGCGGCGGCGAATGCATGCCGCTGGTCTCCATCGCCGGGAGCGTGATCGAGAAGGTGCGCTCGGAAGGGCTCGACCCCCGCAAGACCTTCTTCTACATGCCGACCGTGTGCGTGGCCTGCAACCTGCCCCAGTACCCCATCTTCTCGGACATGGCCTTCGAGGCCGCGGGGCTCAAGGGGCTCAAGATCGGCCTGATCAACAGCATGGCCCCGGGCGAGATCCTGCCCCACCCCGTGGCGGTGCGCATGTTCGAGTCGTTCATGGTGAGCTGCATCATCTACAAGATGTACAACCGCATCAAGCCCTACGAGCGCGACAAGGGCGCCACGGACAGGGTGTCCCAGGAGGCGAAGGAGACCCTCAGCGAGGCCATCCTGAGCGGCAAGGACCTGCGCGCGGCCCTCGCCGCGGTGGCGGACATGTTCCGGAGCGTCCCCCGCGACGAGTCCGGTGGGCGAAAACCCCGGATAGCCCTGATCGGGGACCTATACGTCAAGTACAGCTCGGTGGTCAACCAGAGGCTGCAGTCCTTGGTGGAGGACCTCGGCGGCGAGCTGGCCGTCTCCTCCATGACCGAGTACCCGTTCCAGTTCTACGACGCGGATATCAGGCTCCACGGCCACGACCCGCGGCACTACCGCACGCTCCGGAAGATCGAGCACCGCTTCGAGAGGATAGCCGCCGACATCATCGGCGACCAGCTCGAGCCCGACTTCGCCGACTGCATGCGCTTGATGGAGGACTACAAGATCCGGCACTACATCGCCGGGGAGACGTCCATCAACATCGGAAGGGCGCTCTACTACATCAAGCAAGGCGGCGTGGACGCGATCGTCCACATCAACCCGATGTTCTGCTGCCCGGGGGTGGTCTCTGCCTCGATCTTCCGGAAGATGCAGGAGGACTTCGGGATCCCCATCATCGACATCTTCTACGACGGCACCGGCGATCCCAACGGCGTGCTGATCCCGCACCTGCACTACCTAAAGAGAAAAGGCGTCAGGTGTTAACTTTGTTAACCCGAAAAGTTCAGTTGGCCCGCTGAAAGGCTTCAAAAAGAGGCCACCGCCTCGCTAAACTCCTGTTGAGCTAGCACCTCACAGGAGGGCGAGACGATGGCATATCAAGCTACATCATTATTGGGTGGGAAGGGAATAGGGGTTACGTTTACGGAGAAGGCCGTAACGCCCCGGGGAGGGCTTATCTTGTTCGGCGGCCTGGCCCGGCAGATAGGGCTGGAGCAGTCCCTGCGCAAGGCATTGCCGTTCAAACTTACCTCACCGAACGCGACTGATCCCGTGGAAATCGTGCTGGCGTTCATGGCTGGAGTGC
>JBDREN010000134.1:0-29994 GCA_043819795.1 Elusimicrobiota bacterium | reverse complement strand
ATCTGCGGCTCCACCTCGACTGTCTGCTCAATCCGAGCGAGAATCTCGTCCGAAAATGTCCGGCCGCCAATCGTGAACATGCGGGCAGTTTAAGAAAATGAAGCGCTTGTGTCCAGTGAAATCTATGGGACATCCTCAGCGTGGGGAGAGGGAGGATGCCGCCCCCCACCACGGATCGCACCCCTCCCCGCGGGGGAGGGGTGCGTACTAGCCAAACTGCCGTTTGGTCCGGCGCTCGGCCGAGACGACCGTATTGAAGAGCAGGAAGGTCACGGTCAGGGGCCCGATGCCGCCCGGTACGGGCGTGATGAAGGCGGCTCTTTCCGCGGCCGCGTCGAAGTCAACGTCGCCGCAGAGCGTGTCGCCTTCCCTATGTATCCCGGCGTCGAGCACCACGGCGCCGGATTTGATCCATTCCCCGCGGACGAAGCGCGGCTTTCCCGCGGCGCAGACCAGTATGTCCGCGCGCCGGACGTGCTCCTCCAGGTCGCGCGTCCTCGAGTGGCACAGGGTGAGGGTGGCGTCGAGGCATGAGAGCAGATGGGCCGTGGGCCTGCCCACGATGTTCGAGCGGCCGATCACGACGGCCTGCTTGCCGCGCGGATCCAGGGCGGTCTCGAGCAGAAGATGGATGATGGCGTTGGGCGTGCACGGCACCAGCGCGTCCGAGGCCTTGAGGCTCTCGTAGCTCTTCTCGGAGTACAGCTTGCCGAGGTTCCAGGTCGATACTCCCTCGACGTCTTTGTCGGCGGCGATCGCGTCCGTGAGGCGCCCGGCGTCGAGGCTCTCCGGGATCGGCAGGTCGATGATGATCCCGTCGAGCGTGGCGTCCTGGCCGAGCCCGTGGAGGATGCGAAGGACCTCGGCCTGGGAGATGGCGTCGTGCAGGGACTCGACCGTGCACTCGATCCCGACTTCCTTGCAGGCTTGCAGCTTCTTTTTGAGGTATATCTGCGAGGATGGGTCCCCGCCGATCGCGAGGATGGCCAGGTGCGGCGGGCTGCCGCGCCGCTCGGCCACGGCCGCGGCCCGCGCGCGCAGGTCCTTGCGGATCCTGTCGGACAGGGGTTTGCCTTTCAGAAGATTCACGCTCGCCGCACCTCCCGTTCGAGACGTTTGATCATGTGGTAGAGCGGCTCCATGAGCCGCGAATCCGTCCGCTTCCGGCGCGCCGCCATGATCAGGGGCCTGAGGATGGCGTCGGCCTCCGTCGGCCGCCCGGCCGCGATGTCCTGGGCCATCGGGCCGAGCTGGCGGGGGGCGGCGAGGCAGTCGCGCAGTATCCTTCGCGCCATGCAGGTTTCGGCGTCGAGCGGCCTCCATCCGGCCGAGCGGGCCGCGGCCGAGGCCTCCCGCAGGACCGCCCCGACCAGCTCCCGGACCGCCGGATGGGACGCGAGCTCGCCGTTGGCCTTCCCGAGCAGCGCGGCGAGCGGCTGGACCGCGGCGTCGTAGACGATCTTCGTCCAGAGCATCCGCTCTTCCGATGGAACGGCGACGACCCGCCACCCCGCGGACCTCAAGAGGCCGGCGGCGACCGAGGCGGCGGCCCGGTTGCGGGGCGTCGCGGCGAGGACGATGCGCTCGCTCCTCCAGTGGAGCACTGACGCGGTCCCGGTGCGCGTCGCGGCCATGTAGCAGCTGCCGAAAACGGCGCGCGCCGGGCCGAAGGCCGCGCGCGCCGGGCGCACGTGCGCCAATCCGTCCATGAGGCTGACGACCGCGGCCTTTTCTCCGACCGCCGCGCGGACCGCTCGGATCGCCGCGCGCGCGCCCGGGGACTTCACGCAAAGGAATATGGCCGCGCATCCCCCGCGGCGCGTCAGCCGCGGCGTGGCGTCGAGCCAGCCGCGGAATCTGCGCGCGCGCGCCGGCGGCGCGATCACGAGCAGCCCCTCCCGGCGGATGCGGGCGAGGTTCTTCGCGCTCCGGCCGACGATGACGACGTCACGCCCGGCGCGACGCAGGCTGGCGGCGAGCGTGCCGCCGATCGCGCCCGGGCCGACGACGGCCACCCACCGCGGGTCTTCGGGCATGCGCTAATCTACTATTTATGGGGGAAAAGAAAAACCCGGCGGGGTTCGCCGGGTTTTTCTTTAGTGCCGTGAGGGGTTACCCTTAGGCGTTCACCATCTTCGCCTTGGAGATGTCGCCCTGCTTGTCGAGGAAATACAGGTAGCCGGTTTCCTTCTTCAGACCGACCTTCTGCACCTTCGCGGGCTTCCCGCCCTTCTTTCCGCCGCGGGCCATCTTCGCGCGGGCGATGTCGCCCTGCTTGTCGATGTAGTACAAGAAGCCCTTCTCACGCTTCACGCCAGCCTTGAACACTTTCTTCGCCATGTGATCTCTTCCTCCGAGACAAATGTCTCGTCGTACCGACGAGGGCACGACGACGACTTCACATCAACAGCAGTCAGAATACATAATCTTCCGTCGGGATGCAAGCGTTTTCTCGTCGGGGCTCAGACGGAGGGCGGCGGGGCGGGAGCCTTCAACGCCCGGGTCCCGCGGCCAAGGGGGCGCGGGACGGGGCCTACTTACCCTTGAACAGCGGGAACTGCGTCTCCTCGGGCCGGATGATCAGCTGCTCCTTGAGCCACTGGTCGATCAGCGACTTCGAGAAGCGGTACTGCCGCCCGATGCGCGACGCGGGGATATTCTTCTGCCGGATGAGGTTGTATATCTTCGAGCGTCCCATCCCGAGATACTGGGCGAGCGTCTTGATGTCCATGACCTCGGGGGGCGGCCCGATGAACTGCTTGCGGGAGGCTTTTCTTCTCTTCTTTCTCATCCGGAAAACCGTTTTTTAGCTTGAATCAGTTTATTCTCCCAGTAGATTACAAGATGTGTTATCTTCTGTCAACACGTACGTGGCGCCCGGACCGATGGCGGCGTGCGGCGGGGGCGCCGACTTCCGGGCGCGCGTCCGTGATCCGGCGCCGGAGGGGGGTTGCCATGGGGGCGGCATTTAGTGCATAATACGCCTTAATACCGCCGAAGCCCGGAGCACTGGCAGGCGCGGCGGTGTGCCGGGGAACCTGGAGGCCAGCGGCTCGGCTTCCAGGGGGGATTCCGCGCTCTTGTGCGCAAGGATCGCTATTTGTTATAGTCGGTGCTGAAAGAATGCAAAATTACGAGACAATCATTGTAATCAATCCCAGCCTCTCGGACGCGGAGATTTCCGAATTCGTCGATAAGACGAAGGGGACGATCACCAAGGGAGGCGGGGCGATCCTGAGCGAGGATAGCTGGGGCCGGCGCAAGCTCGCCTACCCGATCCGCAAGCTGCGGGAGGGGTATTACGTCTATCTTAAGTTCAGCGCGCCGGGCGCGCTGGTCAATAAGATGAACCAGCAGTTCCGCATCCAGGAAAGCATCCTCAGGACGCTGACCGTGCACGCTGAAGAGGCCAAGCGCAACGGAGCGAAGTCCAAGCCCAATGCCAAGGCCAAGGCATCGACATGAAAGATATCCGCCTCCCGGAGCAGAACCTGGTCCTGATCTCCGGCTATCTCGCTCGCGACCCTGATGTCCGCTTTACGCAGAAAGGGACCGCCATCTGCCATTTTACGGTCGGCGTCACCCGGCGCTTCAAGGACAACGCGTCCGGGGAATGGAAGGACGACACGGCCTGGGTCCCTGTGGATTTGTTCGGTGAAGCGGCTGATCGCCTCAAGGACAAGCTCAAGAAGGGCTGCCCGGTGCATGTCGAGGGGCGGCTCAGAAATCGGGAGTACGAGGACAAGACGGGCAATACCCGCAAGGTGCTGGACGTGGTCGCGAGGCGCGTCCAGTTCTTGGCTAAGCTTCCCGCTGGAGGCGGAGAGACCCCGCAGCCAGGAGGCGGCGGCGCGAAGGCCGATCCGGATTTGGAGGAGGTCCCCTTTTGACCGAGAAACAGGAGGCGCAGCCGGCGAGCGCGGCGAGGCCGGACGCTTCGCGGCCGAGGCCGGCTCCTACGGGCCCGCAGGGGCGCGGGCGCGCCCGCGGCGCCCCCCGGCGCGGACCGTTCCGGCCGCGCCGCAAGGTCTGCCGGTTCTGCGTGGACCAGGTCCATCGTGTGGATTTCAAGCAGGTCCCGGTGATCCGGACATTCGTCACCGACCGCGGCAAGATACTTTCGAGCCGCATCACCGGCACCTGCGCGAAGCATCAAAGGCAGTTGAGCCGGGCGGTCAAGCGTGCCCGGTATCTGGCGCTGCTTCCCTTCACCGGGTCCTAGACTACGTCGTCCCGCCGCAGGGCGAACCGAGGGAACTGGAGCGCCTCACGGTCGTATAGATTCTTAGCGGAGATATCGCGCCATGAAGGTTATCCTTAGGTCCGACGTGACGGATTTGGGTCTGTCTGGAGATGTCAAGGACGTCGCCCGCGGGTTCGCCCGCAACCACCTGATCCCGCGGGGGCTGGCCATGGAGGCCACCGCGAGCGCCATCCGATGGTTCGAGAAGGGCAAGGAGAGGCGCGAGAAGGTGCGCGAGAAGGCCATCGCCGAGGCGAAGGCCGCTTGCGAGAAGCTCGCCGACGTCAAGCTGGCCTTCACGCGCAAGGTCGGGCAGAACGGCAAGCTCTTCGGCTCGGTCGGCAAGTCCGACATCGTCAAGAGCCTGAAGGCCTCCGGCTTCTCGATGGATAAGAACGCCGTCGTGATGGAGTCCACGATCAAGGAGATCGGTGACAGCGAGGTGGAGATCCGCTTCGCCCCCGACGCGAGCGCCAAGGTCAAGGTCTCCGTCGTCCCCCGCAGCTGATCGTCCCGGACGCGGGAGGTCGCATGCCAGACACGCTGCATGTCCCGCCGCAGGCGTTAGAGGCCGAGATGGCCGTTCTCGGTTCGATGCTCATCGAGGCCGAAGCGGTCGAGAAGGCCGTCGAGATCCTCGAAGAGAGCCAGTTCTACAAGAACGCCCACCGCAAGGTATTCCGCGCCGCCCTGAACCTCTACGATCGGGGCCACGCCGTGGACATCGTCACCGTCGGCGAGGAGCTTCGCAAGCTCAAGTGGATCGGCGAGGTCGGCGGGACGACCTTCCTGTCGGAGCTCGTCCATAAGGTCTCGACCGCGGCCCATGTGGCGTACTACGCGCGCCTCGTGCGCGAGAAGGCGATCCTGCGCGAGCTGATCAAGGTGTCGACCGAGGTCATCGGCCACTGCTACACCGAGCAGAAAGAGGCCAGCCAGCTTCTTGACGACGCGCAGGGCCGCATCCTCGCGGTGGCCCAGAAGCAGTCGGTCTCGGGCTTCCACGACGTCAAGGCCCTCGCCCACGAGGTGATCGAGGACATCGAGCGGCTCCATCAGCACAAGGGCGACGTCACGGGCGTGCCGACGGGGCTGACCGATTTCGACAAGAAGACGGCGGGCTTCCAGAAGGGCGACCTCATCCTGATAGCCGCGCGGCCGTCGCAGGGAAAGACCGCGCTCGCCCTCAACATCGCCGCGCACGTGGTCCTGCACGCCGAAAAGCCCCTGCCGGTGGCCGTATTCTCGCTGGAGATGTCCCGGCAGGCCATCATGACGCGGTTCATCGCCTCCGAAGCCCGGGTCAATCTCCATGATGTCCGCAACGGCTTTTTCCGGCGCGAGCGCTGGACCGACCTCACGAACGCCGCCGCGCGCCTCTCGGAGGCGCCCCTCTATATCGACGATTCGCCGGGCCTCTCGGTCCTCGACGTGCGCAGCCGGGCGCGGCGGCTGGCCGCCGACCTCCGTTCGGAGGGCAAGACGCTCGGGCTCCTCATCGTCGACTATCTCCAGCTGATGCACGGCAGCGCGCGCCGCAGCGAGAGCCGCCAGCAGGAGGTCTCGGAGATATCGCGCGGGCTGAAGTTCCTGGCCCGCGACCTCACCATCCCCGTCGTCGCGCTCTCGCAGCTGTCGCGCCGCGTCGAGGAAAAGGGCCGCACCGACGGCCGCCCGCAGCTCTCGGACCTGCGCGAATCGGGAGCCCTCGAGCAGGACGCGGACCTCGTGGCGTTCATCTACCGCGAGGGGTACTACAAGCCGAACGACCCCACCCTCGAGAGAAAGGCCGAGATCATCGTGTCCAAGCAGCGCAACGGCCCGACCGGCACGATCCACCTGGACTTCGACCGCCAGCAGACCCGCTTCCAGAACACGACCCCCGCCCTCGAGCCGGAGGGCGAAGAGGTCGCGCAGGTCACGTTTTAGTGCCGCCTCCATCCCGTGGCGCCCGGTCCCGGCGCATGGCCGCCTCCGGGCGCGGCCTCGGCATGACGAGCCGTTCGCCGGGACGAGCGGGCAGCGGGGTCTATTCCGTCCGGTTTCCCCGGCTGTACCGCCCCACCTGGGCGGAGGTGGACCTGGACCGCCTGGTCTCGAACCTGCGGCGTCTGCGAGCCCGCATGCCCGCACGGACGGGCATCATGCTCGTGGTCAAGGCCGACGGCTACGGCCACGGGGCCGTCGAGGTGGCGCGCGCCGCGCGTTCCTCGGGGACCGTGTCGTGGCTCGGCGTGTCATCCGTCGAGGAGGGGGCCGTGCTCCGCGAGGCGGGCCTTCGCGGCCCGATCCTGATCCTCGGGTCCCTGTATCCTTTCGCCAGCACGCTGGCCGCGGTCCGCTACGGGCTGACGCCGACGGTCGCCTCGCTGGAGGGAGCCCGGCGGATCGTCCGCGCGGAGAGCCGTCTCTCGCGTCCGGAGCGCCGGCGCTTGCCTCTCCCGTGCCATCTGAAGATCGATACGGGGATGGGACGCATCGGCGTCCGCTGGCCCGCGGGCCGGGAGGTCGTCGAATACCTCGGACGTTCCTCGGGGGTCCGGCTTGAGGGGGTCTACACCCACCTCGCCCGGGCCGAGAGCGACCCGGCCGCGACCCGGCGGCAGCTCGCTTTGTTCCGGCGGGCCGTGGAGGACCTCGAACGGGCGGGACAGCGCGTGCGCCTGCGCCACGCCGCCAACTCCGCGGCGGCCCTCGGCTTTCCCGAGAGCCGCTGGGACCTGATCCGCCCCGGGCTCGCCGCCTACGGCCTCTGCGGCGGCTTCCAGCCGGTGCTCAGCTTGAAGACGCGCATCGTATTTATTAAGAATGTGAGGGCCGGCACGCCGATCAGCTACGGGGCGCTCTACCGGACGCGTCGGGCCTCGCTCATCGCGACGCTGCCGATCGGGTACGGCGACGGGTTGCCGCGGCTGCTCTCGACGGGCCCGCGGCGCTGCTCGGTCATCGTCCGCGGCCGGCGCTGCCGCGTCGTCGGCGCCATCACGATGGACATGATGATGGCGGACGTCACCGCGGCGCCGGGCGTGAAAGTCGGCGACGAGGCGGTCATCACCGGCCGGTCCGGACGGGAAGAGGTCACGGCCGGGGAGCTGGCCGCGGCCGCGTCGACGATCCCGTACGAGATCGTCACCGGCCTGAGCGCGCGCGTGCCGCGCGTCTACCGGAAATGAGCGGAATGTGACTTGCGATGGCCAAGCTTAAGGCGGTCTACCGTTGCCAGGAATGCGGCGACACCTCGCTGAAGTGGGCGGGGCAGTGTCCCGGCTGCCAGGCGTGGAACTCCCTGGTCGAGGAGGCCGTCGCGGTCGGCGCGGCCTCGTCGGCGAGAGGGGCCCTGCGGCCGCTCACGGACTTCAGCTCCGAGACGGTCAGGCTCTCGGAGGTCTCGGGAGCGGAGGAGCGCCGGGTCCCCACCCGCATCGGCGAGCTCGACCGGCTGCTGGGCGGCGGCGTCGTGGCCGGCCAGGTGGTGCTTCTGGCCGGACCCCCGGGGATCGGAAAGTCCACGCTGATGCTGCAGGCGGCGGACCGGCTTGCGGAGGCCGAGGCCGGCCCAGGCAAGGTCCTCTACGTCAGCGGCGAGGAGTCGCTCGGCCAGGTGTCGGGGCGCGCGAAGCGGATCGGCGTGAAGTCCGGCGGCATCTACCTCCTCGCGGAGACGGATCTCGAGAAGATCCTGGCGGCCGTGGAGGAGCACGGCCCGGGGGTCGTCGTCCTTGACTCGATCCAGACCGTATACCACCCGCAGCTGCCGGGCAGTCCCGGCAGCGTGGGCCAGGTCCGCGAATGCGCGGCGGAGCTGCTCCGGGCCGTCAAGAAGCGCGACGCCGTCCTGTTCCTCCTGGGGCATGTGACCAAGGACGGGAGCGTCGCGGGGCCCAAGGTCCTCGAGCATATCGTCGATACGGTCCTACAGTTCGACGCCGAGCGGGGACAGGTCCTGCGCATACTGCGCGCGCAGAAGAACCGTTTCGGGCCCTCTTCCGAGATCGGCGTCTTCGAGATGGACGAGAGGGGGCTGCGCGAGGTGTCGGACGCGGCCGCTTTCTTCATCGAGGAGCACGACGGCGGCCCGGCCGCCGGGCGCGCCGTCTCGGTCGCGATGGAGGGTTCGCGTCCGATCTTGGCCGAGGTCCAGGCCCTCGTGACGCCGACCCGCTATCCGTTGCCGCGCCGCATGGCCACCGGGCTCGATTTGAACCGTGTCCTCGTGCTGATCGCGGCTCTGGAGAAGCACCTTCAGCTCCGCCTCGAGAGCCGGGACGTCTACGTCAACCTCGCCGGCGGCTTGCACATGCGCGATCCGGCCCTCGACCTGGCGGTCTGCATGGCGATCGTTTCTTCGGCGCGGGACATCCCCGTGCCCGCGGACTGGGTCTTCGCCGGCGAGGTGGGTCTGCTCGGGCGGCTGGGCCGCATCGGGTCGGCGGCGCCGCGCCTCAAGGAGGCCGAGCGCTGCGGATTCCGCCGCGGGCTGGTCTCGGCGCGCTCGCTGGAGGACCTGAAGCGGAGCGGCAATTTTCAACACCTAGGCCCCGCGGGCAAGGGCGCGCGGGGAGGCGGCGGCGGGCGTCTTGAGGTGCTGGGCGCTGTGGATATCGCCGGGGCGGTCCAGGCGAGCCTACAAGGAGAAGCTACATGATTGGATGGATATACCGTGTCGTGGTCCTGGCGGCCTGTCCGCTGCTGGTGTACTTCTATATCACGAAGGAGCTGACGGGCGTCGCCATCGGATTGGGGGTGGGCGTCGTCCTCGTCGTCATCGAGATGCTGCTCGAGAGCCTGAGCATCCTCACGATGTTCTTCGGCATCCTGGGAGCCAGCGTGGGGATCATCCTTTCGAAGCTGGTGGATTATGTCGTCTTCCAGATGGGAGCGGAGGAGCTCTACTTCCAGTGGGCCCGCTATTCGGCGTTGCGGTACTTCGCGTTCGGGGCGTTGGGCATGATCGTCAGCATCAGGAAGTTCCCGGAGCTCGACACCTTGGACCGCGATATCCTCGCGACGGCGCGGCGGCGCGGCTCCGACATGAAGATCCTGGACACGAGCTCGATCATCGACGGCCGCATCGTGGACATTTGCGAGACGAAGTTCCTGAGCGGCACGGTCGTCGTCCCCCGGTTCGTCCTCAACGAGTTGCACCACCTGGCCGACTCCCCCGATAACCTCAAGCGGGCTCGCGGCCGCCGGGGGCTCGACATGCTCGCCCGCCTTCAGGAGAACCCCGACATCCCGGTCAAGATCATCGACCGGAACATCCCGGACATCGATGAGGTGGACGGGAAGGTCGTGCGTCTGGCGAAGGAGCTCGGCGCGAAGGTCCTGACCACGGATTTCAACCTCAACAAGGTCGCGAGCCTGGAGGATGTGTCCTGCCTCAACGTCAACGACCTGACGACCGCGCTCAAGCCGGTGGTCCTGCCCGGCGAGATGATGACCCTGTTCGTCATGAAGGAGGGCAAGGAGCGCGACCAGGGAGTGGGCTATCTCGACGACGGCACGATGGTGGTCATCGAGGACGGGAAAAGCCACATCGGCAAGCGGGTCGCCGCGCAGGTCGCGTCGATCTTGCAGACATCGGCCGGGCGCATGATCTTCGGCAAGTTCAAGGGAGAACGCTAATCCTGGAGACGGTCTTGGATCCCGGGAAAAATCCAAGGGATTTTCCCCGGGATCCGTTCTAGCAGAGAACGGCGTCGTTGCGAGAGGAGCAACGCATTTCATGCCGAAAAGATTCCGGGCCGGGGCGATCATCGTGGCGGCGGGCTCCGGGAGCCGCATGGGCCGGCCGAAGCAGTTCCTGCCGCTGTGCGGCCGCCCGGTATGCGAATGGTCGCTCGAGGCCTTCCGCAAGCTGCCCGAGGTGTCGGACATCGCTCTCGTCCTGGACGGGGAGAGCGTCCGCCGGCACGGCGGGCGTCTGGGCGCCGGGCGCGTCAAGGTCGTCGAGGGCGGCGCGACGCGCATGGACTCGGTCGTCAACGGGTTCGGCGCGCTGAGCCCGGCGGTGGACGTCGTGGCCGTCCACGACGGGGCGCGTCCGCTGGTGAGCGCCGGGATCATCCGCAAGACCCTCACGGAGGCCCTGCGCTCGGGCGCGGCCGTGGCCGCGGTCCCGGCCAAGGACACGCTAAAGCAGGTCCGCGGCAAAGCCCTTTGGGTGTGCGCGACCCCGGACCGGTCGGAGTTCTGGCAGGCGCAGACGCCCCAGTCCTACCGGCGGGAGATCCTGGCCGCCGCGCTCAAGAGGTCCCGCGGCAAGAGCAGCGCCACCGACGAGTCCCAGCTCGTCGAGCGGGCGGGACAGAGGGTGCGGATCGTCCCCTCCGGCTACGAGAACATCAAGATCACGACCCCGGAGGACCTTGTGTTCGCCTCGGCCATGATGAATGAGCGCCGCGGAGGCGCGGTCCGCGAGACGCGGACCGGCCTGGGCTACGACATCCACCGCCTGGTCAAGGGGCGCCCGCTCTTCCTGGCCGGCATGAAGGTGCCCCACGCGAAGGGGTTGCTCGGGCACTCGGACGGCGACGTGGTCCTGCACGCGGCCTGCGACGCGGTCCTGGGCGCGTTGGGGGAAGGGGAGATCGGGATCGCGTTCCCTCCCTCCGACCCGAAGTTCAAGGGGATATCGAGCCACAGCATCGCCGAGCACGTCCTTGGGAAGCTCGAGGATCGGGGAGCGGAGATAGCCAACCTGGACGTCGCGGTCGTGGCCGAGGAGCCCAAGCTCAAGGGGCGCTACCGGGCGCTGGTCCGCTCCTTGGCGGAGGTATTCCGCATCGACCGCTCGCGCGTGAACGTGAAGGCCAAGAGCAACGAGGGGCTCGGTCCGATCGGGCGGGGAGAGGCGATCGCCTGCCACGCTGTCGCGACCCTGCGTCTTCCGGCGGACTGATAGTCCGCCAGGGAGGACGCAGGGTTCCCTCGCTTCGGAGAGGTCAGGACTCTTCCGACGTAGCCTCCGCTCGGTCGCTCTCCAAGGGGGGCTCTGCCCCCCGTTTCGTCGGCGCTTGGCTTTCGCCCTTCGGGCGACGCCTCGCTGAACCTCCCGAAGCGGAAATCCTAAGTAAGGTCGCCGGGCCATGCCGGCGTCCCATAGGAACGCTTCCCTCTCCTAAGTAATACGACTTGACCGCCCTGAGAGTTCCCTTGTCTGGCGAGGAGAGGTTTTGGGGAAAATTCCATGGGATTTTCCCCAAAACCCGATATTTTTCGCTTCTCTAGAATTGGAACGTCAGCGTGGTGGCGAACTGGTAGGACAGGTAGTCGTCCTCCTTTAGGAACTTGTGCCAGAGGCGGGAGATGGCGCCGTTGATCGTCATCCGCAGGTTCCGCGCGAGCTCGTAGTCGGCGTTCGTGTTGAGGTTGAATATCCTGGAGTTGTCGGCGATCGTCACGGGCGACTTGCGCAACGCGAGCGACGACGTCGTCGTCCAGATGATGCGGTTGGTGAACTTCAGCGTCTTCTTGGCGAACGGGATGTAGAGGCCCTGCGGCAGGTTCAAGTCGGCGCGGATCAGGAGGCTCGGGGTGAGCACCAACGTGTCCTGCGTCTTGGCTCCGGTCCCGATCTCCGTGGTGTCGCGCTGGTAGTCGACCTTCGGCGTGAACCGGAACTTCCGGACGTCGAAGGTCGTCTGCAAAGTCGCGTCCTTGTGGTCGGTCGTCTGGGTGACCTGCCCGATGCGGAGGTCCTTCCTCTCGGTGGTCCGCAGGTTGAAGCTCAGCGAGGTGTCGAAGAGCTCCTTGATGATGGAGCGCAGGTCGGTGCCGAAGGTGTCGTTGGACTCCTCGCTGACGCCGACGTTCAGCGTCATGCGGACGGCGTACTTGAGGTTCATCTGGAGGTTCTTCATCCAGCTCTCGGTGTAGGTCAGCTGCTCGAGCTGGCTGATCGAGGCGATCATGTCCGGCAGCGTCGTCGAGATCGTCTTCGACGGGGTGCCCGTGGTCTCGCTGCGCTGGATGCTCTTGACGTAGTTGTTCGTGAGCGCCAGCGTCTTGAGCGACGTCTTGCGGCCTTTGAGGTCGTAGGCCTCCAGCGGCGACCAGCGCTGCGTCGAGTTCATGGTGTCGCGCAGCGTCAGGTTGACTCGCTGGGCGGCGAGGTTCGCCGGCTTCAGCGGCGTCCTCAGCCAGACGTCGAACTTCGTGTCGAGCCCCTTTTCGACGTTGTTCCACACGTCTCCGTCCTGCAGCTGGTAGCCGTTGGTCAGCGAGAACGAGCGCAGCAGCTTCGAC
The DNA here is from genome assembly GCA_043819795.1 of Elusimicrobiota bacterium. Classification (GTDB taxonomy): domain Bacteria; phylum Elusimicrobiota; class Elusimicrobia; order UBA1565; family UBA1565; genus JBDREN01. The sequence continues at coordinate 17,504 of JBDREN010000134.1, read as the reverse complement.
TTCGGGACGATCTCCGCGGCGTTGAGCGTCAGCGACACGTTGCCGTTGGCGGTGCGGTTGATGGTCTTGATCTCGCCGATGTCGAAGAACACGGGCGCGCCCGAGATCGTCAGCGTCGAAGGGTTGAGGATGTTGTTCTCGATCGTGGTGATGCTGTAGCTGACCGAGGGCTTGAGCCAGCGCGTGAGCTGCCAGGCCGAGTTGAACCCCGCGTTCTGGGTCAGGGATTTCGGATAGTGCTTGCGCGCCTCCGTGCCCGAGGTGAGGTCGGAGCGGTCCTCCCGGACGCGGGTGAGCGAGTAGTTCGGGCTGAAATTGGACCCTTGCCAGGGCTCGAAGGCCATCTTGACCCCGTAGCCGACCGAGTACTCGTCGGTGTCGAAGTTGCCGGGGGTCAGCCGCGCTTGGAGGCTCTTGAAGGAGACCGAGTACTGCGAGTGCTTAAGGTCCACGTCGATCGTGCGCGGCAGCAAGGGGTTCTTCCACGGGACGCCGTAGCTGAGCACGCTCTTGTAGGTCTCCCGGTCGTCGAGGCGGCTGGAGACCTCGTCGTACTGGATGCGGTTGCGCTCGTAGCCGAGGTTGGCCCGGGGCCAGGCCCCGAGCTGGAGGTTGCCGGTGGCCGTGCCGTTCCAGGTCCGCACCGCGCCCTGCTGAAGCAGGCTCACGGTATTCGACAGGTTTCCCGTGGCGTTCGTGTTCGGGGTCGTGATCTTCGAGTACGCGAGGTTGAAGTTCATCGGGAAGAAGCGGATGCGGGTGAAGTTCATGTACGCCGTCTGCTGGAAGTTGTCCTGGTTGGCGACAAGCGTCGTCGGGGTCTGGTAGTTCCTGTCGACGAAGCGGTACTTCCCGCCGAAGCTCGCCCAGCCGGGCACCTGGAAGTCGGCCTGCAGCTTCTGCGCGGTTCCCTTGCGTATGATCGGGTCGGTGAGGTGGATCTCGTTGAGATAGATCGACCCGGTGTCCTTGACCGTGCTCGTCGAGGTGGAGTAGAGCCCCGCGACCAGGGTGCCGATCTGCTGGAGGTTCGGTGTGCCGGTCGAGAACGCCACCGTGCCCGCCGGCCCGCCTCCGAGCACCCAGGCGTCCGGGACCTGGTCGTTGTTGCGGTCGAGCTGGTAGGCCGTCACCTTCTTCCAGCCGGTGAAGTTGATCGGGACTTGGATCTCGAAGTAGTCGCGGTCCGAGCCCGCGCGCAGGAAGAAGACCTTCTCGCCGCTCAAGTCCTGGGCGCCTGTGTCGGCGTTGCCGTAGAGCAGGAAGTTGAAGTTCTCGTGCTGGCTGATGTCGATCGCGCGCGCGAACACGCGCTTGGTGTAGACGGTGGTCCCGGCCGAGAGGTCCTTGTAGCCCAGCGACAGGGCCTGCTCGGAGACGTTGTTCGAGTTGGACTGCTGCTGGAGCTCGTCGAGGCTCCCGTAGAGGTCGCTGAAGACCTGCTGCGCGTCGCCGGGCGAGCTGAAGATGGCGCGGCCGAAGTACTCCGTGTTGTCCACGTTGTTGACGGCGGTGACGATGAGTTCCTCGTCGGCCTTCTTGGTCGCCCCGGTGGAGGGGTCCCCGGCCTGGCCGCGCTGCCAGCTGTTGCCGACCACCGCGATCCGGGCGAATTGGATGGCGCCGGCGGCGGTCCCGCCGGGCCGCTGGCGGATCGAGATCCGGAGCTGCTTGATGGCCAGGAAGTTGCTCAGGGTGGCGGTGGTGATGTCGAGGGGGATCTGGAACGTGTGGTATTGCGAGCCGTCGAAGTCGAGATATGTGACCGTCGAGCCGGAGGTGGCGTCGAAGAGCTCCGGGTGGTCCGACTGGTAGCCGTATTTGTCTCCCGAGAAGTCGGCGGGGTCCAGGCGGCCGTTTTGGTTGAGGTCCTCCGAGTCGATGCGCCCGTTGTCGGCGCCGAAACGCAGCGCGTTCTTGCCGGCGGGGTTGTAGAAGTAGCCGACGTCCTCCTCGGGCTGCAGGATGCGGTCGAGCTCCCCCTCGTCGTAGGTGCTGGGGAGGAGGTCTTTGCCCAAGTCCTCGCTGTCGTAGATCGCGTCTCCGTCCGAGTCCTCGTCGATGCCTCCCAGGTGGAAGCGGATCTCGTTGTTCGAGTGGTTTGTCTGCTTCAGGGTGACCTCGAGGAGCGTCTTCTGCGAGAAGTCGAGGCCGGTGGGAGAGAATACGTGGACCACCGAGACCTCGGTCGAACCCGAGGCGGCGAAATTGTATGCCGCCTTCAGGACCTTCTGGGTGTCGCCCTCGGTGGCCGGAGCCCCGGGATTGATGGCGAGTATGTCCTCGTCGAAATCGGAGATGGTGAGGTCCGTGACGGGGTCGGCCGGGCCCTGGGTGGGGTTGGCGGCGATCTGCCAGTTGGTCGCGAACAGGCTGGTGGAGTCCTCCTGCTTGACGCCCTCCATGTTGTCGATGAGCGCGCGCTTCGACAGGTTCGGGTTCGCGATGCTCTGGGCGAGCTCGCCCTGGAAGGAGGCCGTCAGCCACCGGAGCAGGCGCAGGTCCTTGAGCTGGGTGTCGAGCTCGTAGACGAGCAGGCTCTTGGCGAGCTCGTTGACCGAAGGGACCGTCGGGGGCTTGGCGCCGGTCTGGTAGAGGAGCGTCGAGCCCATGCTCCAGTTCTTGAGGATGTCGACGGAGAACCGGCCGCCGAGGAGGCTCTCGGTCGCGGCTCCGGCGAAGGGGGCCACCTCGTAGGTGACGTCGATGACCGAGTCCGGGCGGATGCGCTCCTCGTTGAAGAACGTCAGGAACCCGGACTCGTAGTCGATGAAGTAGTCCACGTTGCGGTTGAGCCGCACGCCGTCGAGCAGGATGACCTCCGACTGAAGCACCAGGCTCGGCTCCAGGAAGAAGGTCTTGAGGCGGAAGCGGTACTCGACCTGGATGCGCCGCTTCGTGAGGGGGTTCGGCGCGTAGATCTCCGGATCGGGGGTGGGGTCGGTTAGGCTGGTCCCGAAGGGCGCCCTGAGGCTGAACAAGCCGTTTTCGAAGTCCACCTCGATCGTGTCCGGGTAGATCTGCTGCGGGTTGATCAAGGAGCCGACCTCCTGGCGGTTCTGGTCGAGCACCCGCAGGAAGAAGTTGCCGCGCCCGTCGTCGCGGACGATCTGGCTCCTGCCCATGCTGTAGTAGGTCTTGAGCTCGCGCCGGTAGCCGGCCTCGTTATTGACGGTGGTAATCGAGGAGCCGGCAATCACTGCGTCGGCGAAGGTCTTGATGAGCTTGAGGTTCCCCGTGCCGCCAACGCCGTCGGCGGTATTCGTCGACACCTGAAGGGCGATCGAGTTCCCGGTCGCGTCTATGAAGTCCACGGCCACGACGTAGGAGGGGTCCAGCGTGTTCTTGAACGTGATGGTGCCCGTCACGTAGTCGACGATATAGTCCTGGCCGGGGGAGAGCTGGACGAAGGTCCCCGTGAACGTCGAGGAGCGCACGTTGAGATCGTCGGCGGTGAGCGTGAACTCGTCGACGTTCTGCTGGCCTCCGGTCCTCCGGGACAGCCAGACGCGCTCGCTGCCGACACGCAGCGGCAGGCGCGCGGGGTCCCCGAAGCTCAGGTCGTAGTAGCGGCGCCGGATGTAGTTGATGTCGAGGATGTCCTGGGTAACGAACTGGGTGTTGCCCGCGAACTGCCTGCTCTTGGTCGTTCCCTTCGTCCGGCTGCCGATGAAGATGGCGTGCATCCGCTTCCACTTGATGTCCACGCGGATGCCGAAGAGCTGCTTGTTGTAGCTGACGAACTCGGTGGCGGGCAGGGAGAGATCGATGTCGCCGAAGGAGGCGTTCTGCACGACCTCGTTGGATTCTCCGGTGTAGACGATCGAGATGTCCTGCTTGTTCGTCTTGGTGTCGTCGTAGTCCACGTTGACGGTGATCTTCGGGCCGACCTTGCCCTGCATGCGCAGCTGCAGCTGCTGCTGGATGTCGATGAGGCTGGTGGACTTCGGGCGCCCGGTCGTGCGCTGGTCGCGCAGGAAGCGCTTCTGGCTGTAGGAGAACCCGATCACCTTGCGGCCGGTTATCGAGAGGCTCGTGCCGTAGGTCGGCAGCTCGACTTCCGGCGGAGGCGGCTTCGGCGGCTCGGCCGCCATGGGGATCGCCTCGGGCTCGAGCATGGGGGCGGGGGCGAACTCCTCGGAGGGCAGCCTTCCCCGCTCGTAGTCCTCGCGCATCCTGTTCCAAGCGCGCTGGTCTATCCTGAAGGGCCGCTGCTCGAGGAGGAAGTCTTCGAACTCGCGGGGCGCCGCCGTCGACGGCTCCGTCTCGAAGAGCCTCACCGGGTCGGGCCGGTCGAGGAGCATGAACGGTCCCGCCCGGCGCATCCAGACCGGGAGCGCGGGAGGGGTCTTCGGGGCGGGCCTCGCCTCGCCGGCCCGCGGCGCCCGTTCGGGCGCCCCGGGGCGGGCCTCCGCCGCGGCCGGGGGCTGTTCCTCGGGGAAGTCGGGGTCGTAGGGGAAGCTGAGCTGGGCGAGGGCCCGCCCGTTCGCGAGCATGCACGCGAACGCGAGAGGGATCCAGTACAGGCGTCTTTGAGAGGGTCGTGTCGCCAAGATGTTGCGCGGTGCGAAGCGGAAAATTCTCCTCGGCGTATCCCGGAACGCGCGCCCCCGCGCGCGCCGTAAGTGTAACAGGGGCCCTCCATGCTGTCAAGGATTGCTATAATTTGTGCGTATTTTCCGGGAAATCCCTTGAGAATTTTACGGAAAACCTCTTCCCGAGAGCCTCAGGGATGACGATCCTGACGCGATACCTCTTGCGCAGCTATTTCCCCACCTTCCTGCTCTGTCTGGGCGTATTCCTATTCGTGCTGCTCATGAACTATTTCCTGCGGCTCTTCAACCTGGCCGTGATGAAGGGCATCCCCCTGGAGTGGATCTTCCTCTGCTTCGCGCGGCTTCTGCCCTATTTCCTGAGCCTGGCCTTGCCGATGGCGTTCCTCGTGGCGCTTCTCTTGACCCTCGCCCAGCTTTCCCAGAGCGGCGAGGTCATGGCTCTTCGCTCCTCGGGCTTCTCGTTCCGGGACATCCTGACGCCGTTCTTCGCCGTGGCCGTCGGGGTCACGGGGCTGCTCTTCTACGTCAACCACAAGGCCAGCCCGGACGGTTTCAACGCGTTCAAGGACTCCTACACGAGGGTCGTGGCCCAGGTATCGAACCTCGAGTTCGAGGAGCGGGCCCTCACCCGTCTCGGCGACTGGGAGCTCTACGCGGAAGGGGCCGAGGCCGGGACGGGGAAGCTGAAGGGCGTGCGCATCGTCAAACGCCAGGGGAACTATCAGCGCCTGCGCATCTCGGCCCCCGAGGGGCGGGCGCGGCTCGAGCGCGGCGTGGGTGTCGGCCTCGAGCTTTCCGGCGGGGCGCTCGTCTGGCCGAACGACGATCCGGCCAGCCATACGGTCTCGACCTTCCGCCGGTCGCGCCTGTTCATCCCGTTCGTCGATTACAGCAAAGTGCACCGGAACCCGGACCTGCAGGAGCTGAGCACCGGGCGGCTCAGGCGGCGTCTGGGCGATCCGGGGCTCACGCCTCAGAAGCGGCGCGAATACACCACCGAGACCGCGCTGCGCAGCGCGGGCGCGGCCGCGCCGTTCGTGCTGTTCTGGGTGGCCTGTCCCCTGGGGCTCCGCCTCGAGAGGCGCAGCCTGACGATGGGGTTCGCCTTGAGCCTGCTGGTGATGTTCGTCTACTACGGCTTGCTGGCGTTCGGCATCGGTATCGGCCGCCGGACCCTGGCCCTGTCCGCTTGGGGGCCCTGGCTGCCCGACGCGGCGTGCCTGGCCTGCGGCGCGGGTCTTTGGTGGGCGCAGCTGCGCCGTTAGCCGAGCGGACTTTTGAAGAAATCCCCGCGGGATTTCTTCAAAAGTCCAAGACGGAACGATAACGTGACGCAAGGGAACGTTTGCTGTGAGGATTTTTAGCCGGTATCTGGCTCTGCGCTTCTTGGGGCCCTTCCTGTTCGGGCTCGGCGCCTTCGCCCTGCTCGCTTTTCTCGGCGACCTGTTCGACAAGATGAACCGGATAGCCACCAGCCCCGCCTCGCTGGCGGTCATCGCCGAGTACCTCTTGCTGCAGGTCCCCTACTGGGCCGTCCGGGTCCTGCCGATGGCGACGCTTCTGGCGACGTTGTTCACCGTCACCGCTTTCGTCCGGAGCGGGGAGTACGTCGCGGTGCAGGCCGCAGGCTTCGAATCGGGGCGCTTCTTCCGGCCGCTGCTGGTCTTGTCGCTCGCCGTGGGGCTGGTCAGTTTCGTGGCCCAGGAGACTCTTCTGCCCGCCTGCTTCTCGCGGGCCCAGCGCCTGTGGCGCGAGCGGGTCCATCCGGTATGGGAATGGGACAAGTACTTCGACGCGATCCTCGTGCCGAGCTCGGATCGCTTCGTCTCGACGAAGCTCTTCGTGGTCAAGGCGGGCACCTTGGAGCGTCCCGTGATGGACGACTACGGCCGCCGGATGCTGGTCCGGCAGGTGGACGCCGAGACCGCACGATGGGACCCCGTTAAGGCGCTATGGGTGTTCGAGAAGGGCGTGGTCCGGGAGTTCGATGAGACCGGGGCGTTGTCGTCCGTGCGGCCCTTCCGGACCCTGGACTCGGACCTGCGGACGCCGCCGCGGAAGATGGTCCCGCTCCAGAAGAATCCCGACGAGATGAGCATCCTCGAGACGGCGGCGGAGATCCGGCGGCTCGAGGAGCTGGGCCGGTCGTCGCGCCGGATGCGGACGGCCCTCCACCAGAAGACGGCCTACCCCTTCACGAACCTGATCCTGTGCGCGATGGGGATCCCGATCGCGCTCCGCCTGCGGTGGGCGCGGCGGACGGTCGCCTTCACGGCCGCGCTCGTCTTGAGCTTTCTCTACCTGTGGTTCATGGAGATCGGCTGGATGCTCGGCAAGGCCGGCCGGATGCCGCCGGTCGCGGCCGCGTGGCTTCCGAACCTCGGGTTCGGCGCCTTGGCCGCCTGGCTTTACAAGAAGATATAGTCGCGGCGGCTATCGCGAGGACAAAAGAAAACAGGCGCTCCGGAGCGCCTGTTTTCTTTTGTCCTGCTCTTCGTTAAAGGCCCAGCTGTCGCCTGCCGTGCTCGTTCACTTGTTCCGGGTTCCTTCGTCTTTGCCGCCGAAGAGGAACGCGAAGCGCGCCGAGAAGGCGGCGTTGTTCGGGATCTTGTCGGTCTCGCCCTCGGACTGGATGCGGGTGGTCTTCGCGCTGATCATCCCGCCGATGTCCAGCATGACGTGCAGGAAGTTGAGGCCCACGCCCGCGGTGTAGGAGGCGCCCGAGCCCGTGTCCGAGAGGTTCTTCTGGATGCCGGCGCGAAGCGGGATGTTCAGCCACGGCCGGTTGAAGACGTTGATCTCGGTGCCGAGCGAGAGGTAGCGCGACTTGAACCCGGGGATGTAGGTCAGGTTGTTCGTCACGTCGATGTCGGCGGCCAGGTGCCAGAACTTGAAGGGGCTCATCGCGAAGCCGGCGCGCGCCTGCCCGTGGATCGAGAACTTGTCGAACTCGCCGGCGGCCTTGGCCGCGTCGGGCTGGTTGAATTTCGGGTTATTGAGGTTCCGGCCGACCAAGCCGAAGCGGGGACGCATCGGGACCTTCGGCCAGGTCTCCCGGATGTCCCAGAGCAAGCCGACGTCCACGCCCGGCTGGATGCTGGTCTTCGATTCGTCGCGGAAGTCGCTGAACGCGTCGGCGTCCGGTTCCTCCAGCACCACCCCGATCTGCTTGTAGCCGACCTGGCCAACGATGCCCTTGAGGTTGGCGCCCAGGACGACGCCGCTCTCGCGGATCTCGCGGCCGTAGCCGACGCCGATCTCCGTGAAGTTGCCGCCGCGCACGATGATCTTGGACTGGTTCTGGGCGATAGAGCCCGCGCCCTGGCCGGCGAGGGTGTTGACGAAGTCGACTTGCGGGGCGCCTCCGAGGTAGCTGAGGGTGTTGACGAAGAGCACGGCGCGCTTGATCTTGAGGTTGACCCCGCCGCCGGAGTCGGCGAACGCGCCGTTTCCCGACTGGCCGAGTCGGTCGAGGGCGTCGACGATGCGGGGGACGCTGCAGCTCGAGAGGCCGGCCGCGCAGTCCTCGTTGAGCTGGTAGAGGTCGTTGGCGCCTTCGAGCACCGAGCCCGTGGCCTCGATCCGGATCCCCGCGGGGATCAATAGGCCCGAGACGTTGTAAAGCTGCCCCAGTCCGGCCGGGTTCCAGTAGGAGGCCAGAGGTCCCTGGGCCATGGCCACGTGGGCGCCGCCCATGCCCATGGCGCGCGGACCCATCGCGTGCCACGGCGTGGCGCTCGCGGCCGAAGCCAGAAGCGCGGCCAGAAAGATCGCGGTCGTGGATCGTCTCAGCATGACACCTCCCGCGCGGGCCTGTCGTTCAGGAGAACGTCTTGAGCTCCCCCGCGACTTTCAGCTCGGCCGCGGTCCTCTCCTTGACCTCGTCGGCCGTCACGCCCGCGGCGGTCTCGCGCAGTACGAGGCCTTCCGGGGTCACGTCGATGACGGCGAGCTCGGTCACGATCGTGTCCACGACCTTCCCGCCGGTCAAGGGCAGCGAGCATTCCTTCACGATCTTGGGCTCCCCCGTCTTGGTCGAGTGCTCCATCGCGATGATGACCTTCTTGGCGCCGGCGACCATGTCCATGGCGCCGCCCATCCCCTTGACCTTCTTGCCGGGGATCATCCAGTTGGCCAGGTCGCCGCGCTCGGAGACCTCCATGGCGCCCAGGATCGTGGCGTCGAGGTGGCCGCCGCGGACCAGCGCGAAGGACACGTCGCTGGCGAAATAGGAGCAGCCCGGCAGCTCGGTGATCGTCTCCTTGCCGGCGTTGACGAGGTCCGGGTCCTCCTCGCCCTCGTAGGGGTAGGGGCCGTAGCCGAGCATGCCGTTCTCGGTATGCAGCACGACCCGCACGCCCGGGGGCAGGTGGCTCGGGATCAAGGTCGGTATGCCGATGCCGAGGTTGACGATGTCGCCGTCCCTGAGCTCCCTCGCGGCGCGTTTCGCGATCAGGTTACGCTTCTCGTCGCCGCTCATCGTTCCGCTAAGACTCCCGCTGGCGGACCATCCGCTTCTCGATCGGCTTCTTGTAGTCGGCGCCCTGGAACAGGCGTTGGACGAAGGGCCCCGGGGTATGGACGTGGTCCGGGTGCAGCCCGCCCGCCTCCACGAGCTGCTCGACCTCGGCGATCACCGTCTTGGCGGCCATGGACATGACCTGGTTGAAGTTGCGAGCCGTCCGGCGGTAGACGAGGTTGCCGTGCGCGTCCCCTTTGTGGGCCTTGATGAAGGCGAAGTCGGCGTGGAGCGGCTTCTCCAGGACGTACGGCTTCCCGTCGATCTCCCGCGTCTCCTTGCCTTCGGCGGCCGGCGTTCCATAGCCGGTGGGCGTGTAGAATCCGCCGATGCCGGCGCCGGCCGCCCGGATGCGCTCGGCGAGGGTGCCCTGGGGCACCCACTCGACCTCCAGCTTGCCGCCCAGGAACAGCTCCTCGAAGGCTTTGCACTCGCCCCCGTAGGACATGATCATCTTGCCGATCTGGCCGTTGCGGAGCAGGACCCCGATGCCGTGCTGGTCGGTGCCGACGTTGTTGCTGACGAGGGTCAGGCCGCGGACTCCCTTGTCGCGGAGCGCGCGGATCAGGTTCTCCGGGATGCCGCAGAGGCCGAAGCCGCCCATGAGGATGACGGCCCCTTCCCGCACGTCGTGTATCGCCTCTTCAGCGTTCGCGACCCGTTTGTCCATGCGGGCTCACCCGTCGGACCGGATCAGGGCGATCTCGAAGCCGGCGAACTTCTTGCGCAGGACGCGGTACATCACCTCGATCGAGACTCCGATGCCGAGCGTGATGCCGAGCAGGCCCGAGACCCCGCTGAGGGCGACGGGATCGACCCTGACGATCATGGACAGGACGCCGAAGACCACGCCCACCAGGAAGCCGACGAGCGCCGCGAAGGCCACGGCTCGCCAAATGAAGGCCCACCAGACCTTCAGCGCGAGCAGGCGCGTCGGCTCGATGCGCTCGATCAGGCGCTCCGGGTGGGGAACGTCGGGCCGCGGCGCCCGCTCCGGTCCGAGGACCTCCACGGGCCGCTAGACGGCCAGGGCCGGGGAGCGCCGCACCCGGCTTGTCTTCGTGCCGTTCGAGCCGACGGCGTCGCGCAGGACGTCGGCCTTGTCGGTCTTCTCCCACTCGAAGCCGGGCTCGTTGCGGCCGAAGTGGCCGTAGGCGGCCGTTTTCCGGTAGATCGGGCGCCGGAGCTTCAGGCTCGAGATGATGCCCTTCGGCGTCAGCGAGAAGTGCTTGCGCACGAGCGCGGGGATGAGCGCGTCCTCCATGACGCCCGTGCCGTGGGTGTCCACGTACAGCCCCACGGGCTCGGCGATCCCGATCGCGTAGGCGAGCTGGACCGTGCACTCCTCGGCGAGGCCGGCCGCGACCAGGTTCTTCGCGATGTAGCGGGCCATGTAGCTGGCGGAACGGTCGACCTTGGTCGGGTCCTTGCCGGAGAACGCGCCGCCCCCGTGCGGGGCCCAGCCCCCGTAGGTGTCGACGATGATCTTCCGCCCGGTCATCCCCGTGTCGGAGACCGGCCCGCCGACGACGAACTTGCCGGTCGGGTTGATGAGGAAGCGCGTCTTGTTGTCGAGCAGGCGCTTGCCCAGGATCGGCCGGATCACGGCGTTGATGATCTCCCTGCGAGCCTTGTCGGTGATCTTCTGGCCCGTGCGGTCGAGGATGTCTTCGGTATGCTGGGCCGAGATGACGACGGTCTCGACGCGCAGCGGCCGTCCGTCGAGGTACTCCACCGTCACTTGGCTCTTGCCGTCCGGCCCCAGGTAGGGCAGGATCTTCTTCTTGCGGACCTCGGCGAGGCGCCGCACCAGCTTGTGCGCGAGGACGATCGGCAGCGGCATCAGCTCGGGCGTCTCCCGGTTGGCGTAGCCGATCATCATCCCCTGGTCGCCGGCGCCGCCGGTGTCCACTCCCTGGGCGATGTCCGGCGACTGGCAGCCGATGGCGTTGAGGACCGCGCAGATGTCGTAGCTGAAGCCGAACCGGGGATGGTTGTAGCCGATCTGGTGGACCACGTTCCTCACGAGCCTGTCGACGTCGACGTAGACCCGGGTCGTGATCTCCCCGCCGACGATGACCATGCCGCGGCTGATGAACGTCTCGCAGGCCACGCGGGCCTGGGGATCGTCCTTGATGACCGCGTCCAGGACGCTGTCGGATATCTGGTCGCAGACCTTGTCGGGGTGCCCCTCGGTCACGGACTCCGATGTGAAGAAATGTCTTCCGTTGCGCTGCATAAGGTGCCTCCTCAGCTTCAGTGACGGACGTCCATGACGGCCGCGTCGTAGGCGATGGCGCCCGATCTGACGGCGCCGCCGGCGCCGAGGATGCAGTTGTCCAAATACGCCCCCGCTCCGACGGCGGTCTTGTCAAAAAGTATACAATTTTTGACGATCGCGTTCCGGCCTATCTTCGCCCCGGCTCCCACCGTCGTGCAGGGGCCGACGACGGCCCCGCGCTCGACGCGGGCCCGCGCGCCCACCGCGCAGGGCGCCACGAGGCGGGCCCGGGGATGTATCCGCGCGCCCTCCTCGACCCAGACCCCCCGGCGGAGCCGGCGGCCGGGGACCTCGACGGCGACCTCCCCCTTGAGGGCCGCGCGCTGGCCGTTGCGGTACTCCGCGAGGTTGCCGACGTCGCACCAATAGCCCTTCCACTCCCAGGCGTAGATCGGCTTTTTCAGCCTCAGGAGCTTCGGCCAGAGCTCGTGCCCGAAGTCGTAGAAGCCCTTGGGGATGTGCCGCAAGACGCCGGGCTCGAAGAGGTAGATGCCGGTGTTGACCTGGTTCGAGAACACCTGGCCCCAGCTGGGCTTCTCGAGGAAGCCCCGGATCCGCCCGGTCTTTCCGGCGAGGGTCACGCCGTACGCGAAGCGCGCGTCGATCCCTTTTGTGACCATGGTCGCCAGCGAGCGCCTCTCGCGGTGGAAGGCGTACAGGGCCGTGATGTCCACGTCGCTGAGGCCGTCGCCGGACATGATGAGCAGCGGGCCGTCCCGGAAGAAACGTTCCATCTTCTTCACGGCCCCGGCCGTCCCGAGCAGGGTCCTCTCCCGGGAGTAGCGGAGCCGCAGGCCCCAGCGGGAGCCGTCGCCGCAGTAGTCGCGCACCTGCCCCGGATAGGCCCAGAGGTTCAGGACGGCGTCGCGTATGCCGTGCCGCGCCAGGTTGTCGAGGACGTGGTGCAGGACGGGCCGGTTGACGACCGGCACCATGGGCTTAGGCGTGGCGTAGGTCAGGGGACGCAGCCTGGTGCCCGCGCCGGCCGCCAGCACCATCGCTTTCAGCGTCCCCGCTTCGCGGGGACCGCCCCGCTTGCCGGGCGCGGCCGTCATAGATGAGCGTTCACCCACCGGGCCGCGGTCTCGAGCAGCAGCTGCGTCCGCTTCGGCGAATCGGACTCGGCGTAGGTGCGGATAAGGGGCTCCGTCCCGGACGGGCGCATCAGGACCCAGTGGTCGTCCTCGAGGATGACCTTGACCCCGTCGAAGGAAAGCACGTTCTTGATGGGGGCCCCCGCGATCTTCTTGGGCAGGCGCTTGGTGACCTTGGTCGTGAAGGCCGCCTTGTCGACGGCGGCCCGCTGCAGGTGGAAGTCCACGCGCCGGAAGTGGGACTTCCCGTACTTCTTCTCGATCAGCCCCCAGAGCTGGGACGGGAGCTTGCCCGTCTTCGCGCACATCTCGAGGAACAGCAGGGCCGTCAGCGCGCCGTCGCGCTCCGGGAGGCCCCCCTTCCAAGCATAGCCGCCCGACTCCTCCCCGCCGATGACGGCCTGCCCTGTCGCGAGCTGCTCGGCGACGTACTTGAATCCGACGGGGAGCTCCTCGAAGGGCAGCCCGTAGGCCCGCGCGATGCGGCCCGCGAGGTAGCCCATCGAGACCGACTGCACGATCTTCCCCCTGATGCCGCGCTTCTCGACCAGGTAGTCGATCAGCATCGGGAATATCTGGCACGGCGTCAGGTAACGGCCCTTGTCGTCTATGATGGCGAGGCGGTCGCCGTCTCCGTCGAGCCCGATGCCGAGGAGAGCTTTCTCCTTAAGGACGCGCGCCTTCAGCTCGCGCAGGTTCTCCTCGATGGGCTCCGGGTTGATGCCGCCGAACAGCGGATCGCGTTCGGCATGGATCTCGACGAGCTTCTTGCTCCGGATGAGCTCTCCCATGACGCCGGCGCTGGCGCCGTGCAGATAGTCCACCACCACGGGCTTCTTGATGCGGCCCATGAACCGGCGGGGATCGATCCGCGAGCGCAGGAAGCCGAGGTAGTCCTTCATGTACGACTTCGAGGAGACCTTCTCGGCGCCGTCGCGGACGGGATTGGCCCGGTTCAGGCACGCCTCCACCGCGTTGGTGACCGCCTCGGTGGCCGCGCGGCCCTCGAGCTTGATCTTGATGCCGTTGAAGGCCGGAGGATTATGGCTGGCCGTCACCATGACGCCGATTGCGTTGAGCTTGCGGGTCAGCAGGCTCAACGCGGGCGTGGGAAGGCTCTCCGAGCAGAGGGTCGTCTTCAGGCCGTTGCCCGCCAGGACGCGGCCGATCTCCGCCGCGTAGGATTCCGATTGGAAGCGGTGGTCGTAGGCCACGACCGCCTGGAGATGGCGCTTCTTGCCGGTCTGGCCCTTGACATACTCCGCGATGGCCTGCGCGACGCGGCGCACGTTGTCGAAAGTGAAGTCGCGGGCCATGATCCCGCGCCATCCGTCCGTCCCGAATTTTATTTCCATAGAACCTCCAGGGGCAACAGCGGTGCCGCATCGGTGTCAGGCGTAAACGTATTCAACTTATACAACTTGTTGTGTCGACGACGACCGAGAATAAGTTCAATAAGTTGCATAAATTGAAGCCTAACACCTATAGTCTTGAATAGTCGGCGATGGTCGAGCCGTGGCCGAGGACGCGGCCGGGGCCGAGCGCGGCGTGGGCGCCCACCCGGCACCCGCGGCCGACGACGCTGCCCTCGAGCTTGGCCCCCTCGCCGATGCGGGCGTCGTCGAGGACGACGCATCCGGCCAGGACGGCGCCTTCGCCGATCCGGCATCGCTCGCCCAGGCATACCGTTCCGACGAACCGGACGGACGGCCCCACGGAGGTCCCGCGGCCCAGGACGACCTTGCCCGGACCTTCATGGCGGACCGTGGCGGCGAGCATGGAGCCCGCGGCCAGGCGGAACGCGCCCCGGCGTCCGAGGCCCTCGATCGGGAACCCGGGAGTCCCTTCCAGGATGTCGCGGTGCGCCTGCAGGTACTTGTCGATGGTGCCGATATCCAGCCAATAGCCGTCGTGGACGAAACCGAAGAGGCGCTTGCCTTGCCGCAGGAGCTCGGGAAACAGGCCGCGCTCGAGGGAATAGGGTACGGTCCGTGTGATGCGGCCGTGGACGGACGGCTCGAAGAGATAGGCGCCGGCGTTGACGGTGTCGCAGGTGATCTCGTCCGGCGACGGCTTCTCGAGGAAGCGGCGGATGCGCCCGTCGCGGCCGGTCTCGACGAGCCCGAAGAGAGTGGGGTCCTTGACGCGCACCAGCGAGATCGACACGTCGGCCCGGGCCCGCCGGTGCCGGCGCAGGAGCGAGGCCAAGTCGAGGCGCCACAGGATGTCCCCGTTGAGGATCAGCGTCGTCCCTTCCAGGAAGCGCGCCGCGTGCCGGACCGCCCCGCCGGTGCCCATGGGCTGTCGTTCCACCGTGTAGCGCAGGCGGAGCCCGATCCGGCGTCCGTCGCCCAGCGCGCGCCGGAACGCGGCGGGCTGGTAGGCGGTCGCCAGGATCACTTCGCGCACCCCCTGCCGGCGGAGGGCGCGGAGCTGGTAATGGATGAACGGGACGTTCACGATCGGCAAGAGCGGCTTGGGGGCGCCGCAGGTGAGCGGCCGGAGCCGGGTCCCCAGGCCGCCGGTCAGGATCAAGGCCTTCATGGAGGGGCAATCATACCAAAATTCATATAATCACGCACTTACAATGACCTTAGAACCCGGGGAGCGGACCTATCCGCTGGAGGAGCCCGAGACCACCTGCGAGGCGGAGAAGGATCCGGGCACGCTCGAGCGTTGGTCTCTGCCGGGCAGCCTGATCGGCTTGGCCGCGCTCCTCCTGTTCCACGCTTTCCAGCTGGCCTCCTGGACCCGCGGCGAGACCCGCCCGCCGGCGTGGGATCAGTCCGTCCAGCTCGAGATCGCGATCGACTACAGGCGCGCGATCGCCGCGGGGCGGTGGGGGGAGCTTCTGCGTCTGAAGCCGAAGCCGGGGATGCCTCCGTTCCCGCCGCTCTACCATCTTTCGATCCTGTACGCGACGGGCCTGGAGGATCCGGCGTCGGCGGCCCTCTGGGTGAACTGGCTCTACCTCGCCGTGCTCTGCGTCTCGCTCTGGGGGCTCGGGAGGCGTTTCGTCGGGGATTGGGCCGGGCTCGGAGCCGCCGCTGTCTTTTCCTGCGTCCCGGAGGTCCAATGGCTTTACCGGGAGCAGCTCGTCGATCTGGCGCTGACGGCGTGGGTCGCGGCCTCCTATTGGGCGCTGGCCGCGTCCCGGTCGTTCGAGCGCAGGATCCCCGCGGTCCTCTTCGGCGTCCTTTTCGCGGCGGGCATGCTCACCAAGTGGAGCGCGTTCTCCTACTATCTCCCCGCGCTCTGGATCGCGGCGGGCGCTGTCCGCGACCCCAAGGGCCGGGCCGGACTGCTCGCAGCGAGTCTCGCCGCGGCCGTGCTGGCGGCCCCCTGGTACCTCGCGCAGTGGCAGATCGTGCTGCCCCGTCTCGTCGCCGCCTCGGCGGACCAAGCCGTGCCGCTCTGGAAGAGCGGAGCGGTGTTCACCTATCTGAGGGCGATGGGCGAAGGCTTCGAGCTCCCGTTTTATCTACTGGCTTTGGTCTCGCTGGGAGTGGTCTCCGCCCGGCGCAAGGGCGAGGACGCTTGGCTTCTGATCGCCTGGTTCGCCGCGGCGTTCGTATTCTGGACGGTCGTCCCCAACCGCCAACTGCGCTATCTACTGCCCGGCCTGACTCCTTTGGCCGTGCTGACGATGGGCTCCTGGCCCCGGGGCGTCCTGGCCGGGCTCTGCGCGTTCCAGCTCTTCTCGGCGGCCAACTACGGGCACGGCTGGATCGGCCGCAAAGGGCTCGACCTCGGGGTCCCTTTGACCGTGTTCCGGACGCAGCCGGCGGCCGACGAGGACTGGCGGATCGGCGCCATCCTGAAGGAGGCGGCGCGCCTGCACGAGGGAGACCTCCCGTTCGGCAACCTGACGCTCGTCGCCAACCACCCCCGCTTCAACGGGCCCACCTTCAACTGGGAGCGCAAGCGTCACGGCGTGGAGGAGGTGCGCATCCGCGGCGTCAACCGGCGGCTCTGCGAGTTCTCGGAGTTCGTACTGGTGAAGACGGGCGTCCTGGGGCCGGTCTCGGTCGTCAACCAGCTGCCGGAGGTCCAGCGCCTGATGCTGGACCCGGACAGTTGGTTCCAGCGCGGCTACCGCCGGGTCGGGAGCTGGCCGCTCCCGGACCGCACGGAGGCGGTGCTGTTCAAGCGCCGCCGGCTCCGCCGGCCCCCGTTCGGTGAGCGTGCGGCGCGCTTCGACCACTATGAGGAGCGCAACTTCTTGGCGGAGGGCCTCGCGATCGATTTCGGGAAATGGGACGCCCGGCGCGGGGTCTACCCGCGGGTGACGGTTCGGGCCCCGAGGATCGTGCTGCGCGGGTTGGAGGTCCGGGACGTGAGGGTGGTGATGGATGACCTGGGGATCATGCCGGTCGCCGAGGCCGCGGCAGCGCCCAAGGGGAAGGCGGCGGCCGAAGATCTTCTGTCGGACTTCCGGTTCCTGCGCATGAGCCGCCTCACGTTCGCGTCGGGGACGGTGACCGAGGATGCGGCCGCGGCCTTCCTCAAGGCTCGCGTCCCCCAGCTGGGACCGTCGCGTTTCCGGCTAAATAAGACCGTGTCGGCCGAGACGGCGTTCGGGCGCGTCCCGCTCAGCGCCGAAGTCTCGGTCGCCCTCCTCCCGGACGGGCGCGGACTGGAAGTCGAGCTGGAGCGGGTGGCTGTGGCGGGCATCCCGCTCCCGCTGGTCGTCGCGGGTCCCTATCGCCGCTATCGGCTCGGGTTCGACCCGAACCCGGAGCTGCCTTTCGTGGTGCGGGTCTCGGGGCTGGAGGTCGCGGACGGACGCCTCAGGATCGGGAAGTAAGCGGTCCCCTTGTTCGCGTCTCTCCCCCGCGGGGAGGGACGCGGGAACAAGAGGGGGGAGAGGCGTCGCCCCCCCTACATGGGCAGCCCCCCGCGGGGGGGCTGCCGACTAGGCCTCCTCGTCCGAGAGCACCTTCTTGTAGGCGTCCTCGTACTTCTGGATCATGTCCATCAGTTTGAAGTTCTCGGTGACCACCTGCTGGGCGCGCTGGCCCAGGCGCTGGCGCAGGGCGGGCTCGACGATCAGG
>JBDREN010000133.1:0-31750 GCA_043819795.1 Elusimicrobiota bacterium | reverse complement strand
TGGGCATCGTGGAGCTCGAGAACGGGGTCCGGGTGCTGGGCCAGCTCGACATCCCGGAGCCCAAGACCGGCATGAAGGTCAAGGGCGAGGTGGCGGTGGTCCGCCGCCTCGGCTACGACACCCACTACGGGATGGTGTTCCACCAGGGCTGAGAGACAGCTGGCGGCGGCATCAACAGCGGACAGCGGTACCAGGCTTGACTTTCGGGACAAACTCAGACGACTGCCGGCAAATATGGGTATTGGTGCATGGCTCCCAACTGAGCAAAGATATGCGCGTCTACCCCAGGTTGATCATGTTGCGAGGTGACTTTACCGGCATTCCGAGCCTGGCCATCGTGTTGAGGATCCTGCAGCCGATACGCATCTCCACTCTCTGAGCAGCCAAGCTCCGGGCCCGCACTTCCCGTCCGATGATCGTCTTATACCTGTAAATGGCATTCTCGACCATACTTCGGCGAGTATATCCCGACCGTTTATGCCACTCCCGCCTGTCCTGCTATCCTGTAAAGAGCTACAATATGTGGAGTAGATTCCAGTCGAAGGATTGTCTGGCCATTCTGCTATTGATGCGAACAGGTCACCAGAAGACTCCACGAGAAGTCCAGAGACTCCGTCGACGGCTTGCCGCGATGAAGGAAATATCAGCCAGAGAGAGGCAGATACGGCGGGATCTGGACAAACGCACCAAGGATCTCAGAGAGAGAGAAAAGGAACTGAGATGCATATACGAGATCGCGAATATTCGTGACAAGAACGCACCGCTCTCTGAGACCATCCAAATGATAGCCGGCGTGATGCCTTCCGCGTGGCTGTATCCGGAGGCTGCCCGCGCTCGCGTCATGTTCGATGGGTGCGAATTCAAGTCGAAGAAACCTGCAAGGTGCTGCGACCGGCAGCGGAGCGATATCACGGTCCACGATGAGATCAAGGGTTTCGTGGAAATCATCTATACAAGAAAGATGCCGCGTCGTGACGAGGGCCCATTCCTTTTGGCTGAGAGGAGCCTGATTGATGCCATAGCGAAGCGAATCGGGAAGATCGCGGAACGAGCGGGCGTGGAGGAGCGACTCAGGGTCTCCAATCGCAGGCTCCGCGAGCTCTTCGGACACGTGGAGTCGGCCAAGGATGAAGAAAGGGCCCGCATAGCCAGTGAGGTACATGACGGCCTTGGACAGATACTGGCAGCCCTGAAGTTGGTCGCGGGGAAACGGAGTCCTTCGGAGCAGAGCCGTGAAGATGCCTTTCGTGACAAGGTGAAGCTGATATGCAAGCTTGTGGATTCGGCTTTGGACAGCGTGCATGGCATCGTATCGAGGCTTAGGCCGCCATTGCTTGAGCATCTCGGACTTGCCGCATCCATCAAGCGGCATATGAAGGAATTCGAGCAGCATTCCGGGATAAGCTGCAGCGTCGATCTTCGGGCGAGGCGCTTTGGCCTCGATCAGGAGCGTTCCACCGGCCTGTTCCGCATACTTCAGGGGATACTCTCCAATATCATGCGACACGCTCACGCGACGAAGGTCGATGTGAGCCTAAAGAGGAATGGCGGACTTCTTCTACTTTCCGTGAAGGACAATGGGAGGGGATTTGCGATTGATAAAGCGTCAAATCACAGAAGTTTCGGTATTCAAAGCATCCGGGAGAGGATGCAGTACTGGGGCGGTCAGCTCCAAATCGAGACGGCTCCTGGACGGGGGTGCGCCGTTACGGTGAAGATGCCTATTCAGGACATAGGAATTTGATGATGATCCGCATACTGGTCGCAGACGACCATCCGATCGTTCGAAAGGGCATAAAAGAACTCATAGCGGAAACCACCGACCTCAAGGTCGTGGACGAAACCGGTGATGGACAGGAAGCGCTGAGCAAGGCGTGGAAGAATAACTACGATGTCGTTTTGCTGGACATAGCCCTGCCGGGCCGGAACGGCCTGGATATACTCAGGCAGTTGAATGCGCGCAAGCCGAAGCTCCGTGTGCTGATGCTGAGTATGCATCGCGAAGAGGAGTATGCTTTGCGGGCCTTAAAGGCGGGCGCCTGCGGCTACCTTACCAAGGAGAGCCTGTTGACTGAGCTGATCGCGGCCATAAGGGTGGTGGCGCGTGGCAGAAAGTACATCAGTCCGACGGTCGCGGAAAAACTGGCCCTGGAACTGCGGGGAGAACACGACAAGCCGCCCCACGAAAGACTCTCCGACCGGGAATATGAAGTGATGCTCTTGATCGCCTCCGGCAAGACGCCGAAGCAGATCGGAGAAGAACTTTGCCTGAGTCCGAAGACCATCACCACCTATCGCGCCCGAATCCTGGAGAAGATGCGTTTGACCTGCAACGCCGACCTGACGCGATACGTCATCGAGAACCGGCTCGCTCCATAATCGCCAGTCCGCCGTACCCGCAACCCCCGACGCAGTCTCTGTCAGCTATCGCCTACAAACGAAGCGGGCCCGCCCCACAATGCTATCGGGTGCGCCTGATACCGTCTGCGAGAACCCCGGCATATACTCTTAGTGCCGAGCGAAGTCTCTTCGGCAAGTGAGCTCAGCGCCGACAGGGAGGCAGGGGTAATGGTGGAGCTTAACGCCAAGTGCATGTTTTGCGGACGCTCATTGCTCGATGAGAGCATGAAGATCAATTCGAGATCATCGATTCGAGTGAAGATTTCCAATGGCCGCAAAAGGGGCGATTTGCATCTTAGCAGCGTCTATGAGAGCTGTGTGACGGTCAGCTCCATCGAACTCACGGCGGGCAAAATCGCACGATTCCATTGCCCCTACTGCAATAAAGAGCTGAAAGATTCCAGGAAATGCGCGACCTGCAAGGCGCCTCTGATTCCCGTTGAGCGGGAAGAGGGGGGGCTGATTCTGGTCTGTTCGCGCAATGGCTGCAAGACACCGCTTTTCCAGTTCGATGATCTCGAGTTGGAATTGAAGGCTTTCTACGAATCGTATCCGCTGTTTTTTAAATAGGAAAGGAGAACGACAATGTCGAATAGCCTGTATGACGAAGCACTCAGCGTGATGAATGACGCGGCGAAAAGGGCTGGGATCGACTCGGACTCATCGGTTCTGCTGAGTCGACCGGAGAGGGAGCTCACTGTTTCCGTGCCGGTCGTCATGGATGACGGACACGTAAGGATATTCACCGGGCATCGGGTCCAGCATTCGAGCGCTCGAGGGCCGTGCAAAGGAGGGATCCGATACCATCCCGACGTGACCATCGATGAGGTGAAGGCGCTTGCGCTATTGATGACGCTGAAGTGCGCCGTGGTGGACGTGCCCTATGGAGGAGCCAAGGGAGCCATTCGATGCGTCCCCTGGGAGTTGTCCAAGAATGAGTTGCGTAGGCTGACGAGGCGCTATACTGTGATGATTATGCCGATTCTCGGAGCCCGCCGCGACATTCCAGCTCCGGACATCAATACCGGACCCGAAACCATGGGATGGATCATGGACACGATAAGCATGTTCGAGAGCCGGACGAATCTGGAGATAGTGACAGGCAAGCCGCTGGACCTCGGGGGCTCGCTCGGACGGGAAGAGGCGACGGGAAGAGGCGTTATGTTGTCAGCCATGGAGCTGCTCCGGAAGCAGGGGCGCGCGCCGTCCGATGTCCGTGTGGCAGTGCAGGGATACGGGAATGTGGGCTCCGTGGCCGCGACCCTGCTGGCCGAGGCCGGCTGCAAGGTGGTCGCCGTGGGTGATGTCAGCGCAGGGCTGTACAATCCCAGGGGGTTGGATATAGCGAGCATCAATAAATATGTCAGGACATCCGACAATCATCTGCTCGAGGGATATAGAATGAACGGCGCGGACTCGATCACGAATGATGAGTTGTTGTCTTGCGATGCGGACATGCTTGTTCCCGCGGCGCTTGAGAGTCAGCTTACGAGGCATACCGCCGGGAAGGTCCGCGCGAAGTACGTCCTCGAAGGGGCGAATGCGCCCACTACGCCCGAGGCGGACAATATCCTTCAAGACAAAGGAGTCGTTATCGTCCCGGATATCCTCGCGAACAGCGGGGGTGTCATTATCTCGTACCTTGAATGGGTGCAGAATATCCAGGTCTTGTTCTGGGAGTTGGACCAAGTGAACGGGCATTTGGCCAAGATCATGACCAGGAGCTTCGACCAAGTATGGAATTTGGCGCAAGAGGAGAAGGTCAGCCTGCGCATGGCCGCATACATGATCGCCCTTAGAAAACTCGACTCGGCGATTCGGCTTAGAGGGGTTTTCCCCTGATTGATGTCTGTCGCAAATGCCTCAGAGCACGCGCCGAGCTCCAGGCCGGATCATGTTCGCCGCGTAAGGAGGCGCCTCTCATCAAAACGGCCATCGCCCGCATTTAATAAGACATGGCGGGAGGCAATCACCAGGACCGCGAGAGTAGTATTGCGGGGAAGGGCTGTCGAATCATCATCGAGAAGGTGGCGACACGAGAAACCTTCGCGTACGAGTTGTCCTCGCCCGAGACTGCGGGCCCGACCGGGGGACGCATATCGGACCAATGCCCGCTGGCTGCAGGCCTGATGGGCCGAAGAGTCGGAGATGAGGCGGCGGTATGGCTCCGTGACGGGCCGGCCAAGTCCCGAATATTGAAGGTCAGTCTGGAGAGGCGGGGATAAGATCAACTGGGGCGCGTTTGTCTGGAAGGGCAACATGGCCCCAAATGTGGGCGATAGCGGCACGTGGAGTCCCCCAGCGGCGCCCCATGCAC
Source organism: Elusimicrobiota bacterium (assembly GCA_043819795.1). GTDB lineage: Bacteria > Elusimicrobiota > Elusimicrobia > UBA1565 > UBA1565 > JBDREN01. The sequence goes on along the minus strand of JBDREN010000133.1, from coordinate 27,033 downwards.
ATTCATAGGGCACCGGTTGAAATGCCTGCTCGCGGGCGCTTCAGCGGGAGCAATTCATCCGACTCCGGTGTTGCGTCGGCACGCTGGGTGTTGCGGAACATGAAGCAGGAGGCCATGCGGCATGATGAGAACTCCGGAGCCCGATAGCAAAGCGCCCACTGTGGGCGTTTGGAGTGGCGTTTCGATCCAAGACGCGGAGACGGAGGAGGTGCTGACTTTCACGATCGTCCCTCCTGACATCGCAGACCCATCTTCCGGCAAGTTCTCGATGGGCTGCCCGCTTGTGGCGGGGATCATGGGAAGCAGAGCTGGCGAGTCGGTAAAGGTGCAGCTGCGCGCTGGATGTAAAACCTTCAAGATACTGGAGGTTGCGCCGTCTCCGGGGAAGACCGGATGATGTATCATGCGGAGGGCAGCAGGATTTCTCTTGATGCCAAGACAGTCACATGAGGCTTGATACGAAGCACTCCGGCATATGTCAACCATGAGTCCTGCTGCCTGAAAATGAATTTTCATGGTCCCAACCAATAGCTCGCCCTAAATGGGCTCCGCCTGTCCGGGGGAAACCGCCTGCTACAACGAGGCCTACGAGAGCCTCATGCAGCACGAGGATCCCGAGTGACTTTTCCGACGAGGCCGTGAGAAGCCCGGACCAGCCCCAGGCAAGGACCACCCCCCGCGCTTCTGGAAGCCCTTCAGGAAGGCGTTCCTGAAGAATACGGGGATGGCGAAGCTGCAGAGGTCCGACGAGGAGACGTTCCGCAAGGACGATCATCCGGTGGTCGGGGTCGACCGGTACGACGCCTACGCCCTCGCGAAATGGGCGGGCAAGCGCCTCCCCATGGAGGCCGAGTGGGAGAAGACGGTCAGGGAGACTGAGGGGGGCCTCTGGCTCTGGGTAGATACATGGCATTTCAGCAAGTGGAACAGCGGTGGCTACGAGTGGCAGGGGGGAGCCGGACGGGGATCTCTATCCGGGCTCCGTGGCCGACTACCCGGCCAATATCGGTTAAGATGGTGAACCTCAAGGAAACCAGACATAAGAGATGGAGAGAATCCCGGGACAATGAGCCGGCAGGAATGATGATAGGCCAGCAGCTGACATGGAAGGGGCGGCAAATCCGGCTCTCCTGCCGTGGCGGGGTGTCGGCCGGTATGGGAAACCGACATGCTTGATTACATATTCGGCCTTTTTTCCAATGACATCAGCATCGACTTGGGCACGTCGAATACGATTGTCTATGTCAAGAACCATGGGATCATGCTGTGCGAGTCCTCTGTCTTGGCCATCGAAAAGGAAACGCGCAGGGTATTGGCTATTGGAGAGGAGGCGAAAAGAATGCTGGGCCGGACTCCAGCGTCAATTATTGCGGTTCGGCCCCTGAAGGATGGAGTCATCGCCAGCTTCGACGTGACACAGGAGATGATCAAGTACTTTATCCGGAAGGTGCATAATCGACGGAGTCTGCTACACCCCCGGATCGTGATCGGGGTTCCTTCCAGTATTACGGAAGTCGAGAAGCGTGCTGTGAGGGAATCGGCCGAGCAGGCGGGGGCCCGCGAGGTGTTTCTGATTGAGGAGCCTATGGCGGCTGCGATCGGCGCAGATCTCCCGGTTTCTGAGCCTCATGCGAACATGATCGTAGACATCGGCGGTGGAACTACGGAGGTGGCTGTCATTTCGCTCGGAGGGATGGTCGTTTCAAAGTCCGTCAATGTTGCTGGCGACGAAATGGATGAGGCGATTGTCCAGCACTTTCGCCGGAAGTATAACCTGCTCATAGGCGAGACGACCGCGGAGGACGTCAAGATGCAGATCGGTTCGGTCTTCCCTTTGAAGGAAGAGAAGACCATAGAGGTGAAAGGTCGCGATCAGGCAGCTGGACTCCCCAAGACGGTCTTAATCACTTCAGAGGAGGTGCGGCAGGCCTTGATGGAGGCGATGCAAATCATATTGGATGTAATCAAGAACTGTCTGGAGGAGACTCCAGCTGAGTTGGCTGCGGATCTGGTGGATCGAGGGATGGTGTTGGCGGGCGGTGGTTCGTTGCTCCGCGGGCTTCCGGATTTGATCAGGCAAGAGACAGAATTACCCGTATACCGAGCCGCTGATCCGCTGAGCTGTGTGGCGCTGGGGACCGGCAAGTACCTTGAGTCGCTTGATGCGATAAGAGGGGCGAGCTCCAGCTTGACTCACTGGAAGACACCGTGATACGGTCAGCGTCTGCGGATGGACTGGGGAAAGCTGCCTGGGGCTTGAATATCGGCCGGAGGCCTGTTATCCTTATGTTAGATTCTCTTAACGATTGTCATATTGTAGAGACGGCATGGCCAAGCCCTTGGTGTCGGAGCTTTTCTCCCGCGAATCGGAGATTCGCGTGCTGAGGTTCCTTTGGCAGAGCCGGACCGATTGGAGCGGCCGGGAGATCGCCCGGAAGGTGGGCTTGAGCCCGCCCGCGTGCCATGACGCCCTGAAGCGGCTCTACGCCAGGGGCCTGGTGCATTTCAGGCGCGTCTCCCATGTCCATCTCTATAAGATCAACCCGGAGAGCTATCTGGTCGAGCGCGTCTTCGCTCCTCTGTTCCAGGCGGAGGGGGAGATCGAGGAGGAGGTCACCCGGCTGACCAAGGAGACCCTAGTGACGCCGGCCACGCGCAGGAGCATCCTGTCGATCATCTTGTTCGGCAGTAGGGCGAGGGGGGAAGAGAAGGCCGGCAGCGACCTTGACCTGCTCGTGGTCGTGGTGGACGGGAAGGGCGCGAAGGCCGTCGAGCCGTTCGTCGAGAAGCTGCGCTCGGCGCTTTTTAAGAAGTTCAATATCCCCCTGTCCCCGTACGTGCAGACTCTGGCCGAGATCCGCAAGAAGCGCGGCCGGAAGCTGCCGCTCACCGATAGCATCCTCCAGGAGGGCAAGCTGGTCTACGGCCGGGAGTTCGAGGAGCTCGTCTCATGATCGCCAAGAGGCGCAAGACAGTGGACGTGTCCAGGGACCGCTGGACGGTCTACGCGAACAAGTCCCGGCAGTTCCTGAAATCCATGGAGAGCGCGCTGGCCGCCGGCGACCGGGACGCGGCGGGCCTCAACGCCGTCCATAGCGCGATATCGGCGGCGGACGCGCTGGTCGTCTACTACGCGGGCGTGCGTTCCTCCGGCGAGTCTCATCTGGACGCGGCCGGGCTGCTGGAATTGCACGTCAAGGGCGAGGGGGCCGCGTCCAAGGCCAAGTCCCTGGCCAAGATCCTCTCCTTCAAGAACGTGGCCGCCTATGAGGCGCGGGAGTTCACCGAGCGCGAGGCGCAGGAGCTGGCCAAGATCACCAGGAGATTCTATGATTGGGCTAGGAAGCTGCTGGTCTGAGGTGGCATGAGCCTTTACCGCAAGGACGAGAACTGGTTCATCGACTACCGGGTCAACGGCAGGCGCGTGCGCGAGAAGGTCGGGCCGAGCAAGAAGCTGGCCCGCGCCGTGCTCGCCAAGCGCAGGCTCCAGATCGCGGAGGGGAGGTTCCTGGACGTGCGCAAGAGGAGCCGGGAGACCTTCGCCTCGTTCGCGCAGAGGTACCTGGAGTGGTCCAAGAGCCGGCTGCGGAGCTGGAAGCACGAGGTCGGCTACGTGAAGCGCCTGAGCCGGACGTTCGGGCGGTGCAGGCTCTATGAGATCGACCTGGCCAAGGTGGAGCGCTACATGGCCGCCAGGATCAGGGAGCCCAAGCAGCATCCCTTCCGCGGGAAGGCGCATGCCTCTCCCGACCGGCGCAGGCGGCGGATCAAAGAGTGGGCCGGCAACACCTTCCGCACCGTGTCCAAGGGACAGGCGAACCGGGAGGTCTCCTGCCTTCGGCGCATCCTCAACAAGGCAGCGGACTGGAAGGTGATCTCTACGCGGCCCCTTGTTGGCCTCAAGCTCTTTGATGAGCGCGAGTTCATCCGAAAGCGGTACCTGAAGCCCGATGAGATACGGAAGCTCCTCTCATGGCTTGGCTCTCCTGTTCGGGAGGTCGTGACCTTCGCGATCTATACGGGCCGCAGGCGCGGCGAGATCCTCGGCCTGCGCTGGCAGGACGTGGACTTGGAGAACGGCTTCGCCTATTTCACGCACACGAAGAAGAAGGAGCCGGACCAGGTGGCCTTGCCCGCGCGGGCCAGGGAGCTTCTGTCCTCGATGCCGCGCAAGGGCGACTACGTCTTCATGAACAGCCGGCAAGGAGGCAAGCTGCGCGACGTGCGCACGGCCTTCATGCGGGGCCTGCGCCTGGTTGGGATCACGGACTTCCGGTTCCATGACCTGCGGCACACGGCGATCTCCTACATGCTCATGAGCGGCGTGGGGCTCAAGACGGTCGCGGAAGTGGTGGGCCACACCACGGCCGAGATGGTGGACAAGCGCTACGGACACCTGTCGCCGGACCACAAAAGGCAGGCGGTCGAGAAGTACGGCCGGGCCATGGACCGCTTGTGCGCAGCGGGACCGGTTGGTGCGGAAGTGGATTTAAATGGACCTAAAGTGGACACTTTTTGGACACTTGGCACGAAACGGCAAGAACGTTCCGAAATGGTGCCACTAGATTTAACTGGAGAAATCAGCCAAAATATAGCGTTACGCCGACGTAGCTCAGTGGTAGAGCAACCGCCTTGTAAGCGGTAGGTCGGGAGTTCGAATCTCCCCGTCGGCTGTTTTCGTTTCCGTCGCTCTTTATGGACAATCCGGGGTTTCCCTGTTATAATCCGTTCGGCGGCGTCGAGCCGCTTCGCGCACTATGAAACGTCATTTGCTGGCTTTTGCGGGGTGCGCAGTCGTGGCCGGCATCCTATTCGTCTCCGCCTGCAATCCCCCGAAATACGTCCGCTACTCCTCCGAGTTCGGGGATTTCGTCGCCCAGGTCCCATGGGGATGGAGCGTCTACCTCGACGAGTCGGGGAGCGTCCATTACGGCTACACCTTCGTCGGGCCTTTCGAGCCGGACTTCTTCCGCGGGGTGCCGACGCTGAACATCCGCTGGTACGCCTACAATAAGTACCATCGGCTGCCTCACGGCCGGAGCGACATCTTCTTCTCCCACGAGGACTACATCCGCGAGACCCTGCGCGAGGTGTACGGCCCCGACCGCTATCTCGAGCAGCCCGTGCACCGGGTCGCCGTCTCGGGGTGGGAGGGCAGCCACTTCGTCGTGGTGTCGCCGGTCGAGGTCCCGCCGGACACCCGGTTCGGGGTGTCGCTGGAGCGCGACGGCGACAAGGTGGTCGTGCTGAGGCAGCACGCCTACGTGGTGCTGCCGATGGACAGCGGCTTCTACGTGATGATCTACCCGGCGACGCGGGGAGGGTACGGCAAGTACCTGGACCGCTTCAACCACCTCGTCAACACGTTCCGGGTGATCAAGGACGGCCCGGCCGGCGAGCCGGTCCGCTAACCTGGGAGGTCCTGGCTGACCCTCAGCGGACGAGCATCCTCAACTTCTTCTTGAGCCGCGCCAGGACGCCGGCCGCCTCCTTGGCGTCCTTGCCGCGCGCGCTCAGCATGCCCACGCGGTCGTTGCCGTCCGGCGGCACACGGACAACCTCGCCCGGTCGTTTGTAGCGGCGCAAGGCGTGGAGGCCCGGGTCGGACTCGACGGCATCCGTTCCCTCCAGCGCGGCGAGCACGCCGGAGCGCTCGGGGATGAGGAACTCGCCTTCCAGGTGGGTCAGGGGACGGGGCGACCTATAGGGGGCTCCCGGGACCCGGGCCGCGGTCATGAGGGTCTCCTCGACCAGGTCCACGCCCCAGACCGTCCTCACCCAATCCGCCACGTAGGCCCCGCCCATCCGGGCGTTGACCTCGATGATGCGCGGCCCGTCGGCGGTCATCTTCGCCTCGATGTGGAATACCCCGTCGTCGAGGCCCAGGACGCGCGCCGTCTTCACCGCCAACTCCGCCAGCCGCCGCCGGGACTCCTCGGGCAGGTGGCTGGGCAGGCTCGAGCCCGTGGCCAGGAAGTGGGGGCGGCGGGTCGGCCAGTTGTCGGTGACCGAGGAGAAGACCGGCTTGCCGCCGCGCATCACGAGGTCCACGTCGACCTCGTCGCCGTCGAGGAACTGCTCAAGGACGAAGCCCGCCTCCTGCGAGAACGCCCCGTCGGTCTTGGAGAGCTCGGCGATCCGGCCTCGGAGGGCGGCCCACGCCTCGCGCGCTTCCGGCTTGGAGCGGACCTCGGTGACGAACCGGGCCTCGGCGCCCGAGGCCGGCTTGAGTACCGCGGGGAAGCCGACCTTGTCCAAGGCCTTCTCCAGGTCCTCGGCGGAGCCGACATAGGCGTAGCGCGGCGTTGGCAGGCCGGCCTTCTTCATGAGATTCCGGGTGGCGGACTTGTCGCGGGCGACGACGGCCGACCAGTGCGGGAAGTGGGGCAGCCCGAGCCTCTCCGAGAGATCGGCCGTCAGCGGGACGTCGTCCTCCCAGAAGGAGGTGATGCCGTCGAGGGCGGCGCCGAGCCCTCTTTTCTCGAGCTCCTCGAGGCTTTCGGCCAGCGCGTTCTCCGGATGGAGGGTGTCCACCGCGATGTACTCGTCGACGAGGTCCGCGGCCCAGGAGCCCGGCCGGTCGATGAGCACGATCTTGACCCCCAGCTCCCTGGCCCGCTCGAAGACGAAGCGCTTGCCCGGATAGCCGGCGCCCACGATCGCGATGCGCTTGCCTCGCAGGGCGTCGCGCCGCGCCCGGGCGAGCATCGTCGCGACCCAGGCGCGGGAATGCTCGCCCGCCCTTTCCGGATAGAAGCGGTCGAACTGCATCTGGCCGCCCGCGTCGTGGTCGTTGACCTCGATGACCATCGGCGTGAGCCTGCCGTCGCGGTAGCGGACCATGACGTCGAGGCCGATGTAGTCGGTCTGGGCCTTGCTCGGAGCTCCGGGCGCGGGCGTCCTTCGGGCCTCGTTCTCCCAGATGGACTCCAGGACCTTGGGCCCGAGGGCCTCGAGCTCCTCGGTGAAGGCCCGGACCTCCTCTTCCGTCCGGAGAAGGCCGTGCTGCTGTCGCAGGGCGCGGACGATGTCCTCGTATTTGAGGATGACGGCCGCGTCCTCGGGATCCTGCGGCTCGGCCGTGGTCGGGATGCCCCAGGTCCCCGCCCTGCCGAATATCCCGGTCGTCGCGCCGCCGTCCCAAGGCGTTCGCGCGGCGAGGACCCGGATGTTCCAGTCCTTCCTGGTCTTGGGATGATCGTCGCGTTCGATCTCCGCGCGGGTCAGGAAGTCGAGCCGGAGCTCGCCTCCCAGCCCGATCGCCGGGCCCTGGAGGCGCTGTCGCGTCTCGGAGGGGGGCGCACGGCCGTCGGGCCGGGCGGTCCTGAAGGAGATCGCCGGCGGGCTCAGGCGCTCGTCCAGGAGCACGGCTCCGTCGGGGGTCATGCGCGCGTCACGGGAAAGGTTTATGACGTGGCGCACGATCTCTTCGACCTGGCCGCGGTCGAAGAACTTTACGCCGTAGCCCGAGTGCCACCTGGGGCCGGAGGGCTTGACCACGACCTCCGCGCCGTCGTAGCTCTCAAGGAAGGCCTCGACCCGGCGGCGGACCGCGGCCTGGTCCTCCGGCAGGCGGGTGACCGAGACCTCGGCGGCGGGCTCCGCGCGGGACGGGTCCGCGGCTTCCCCCGCCAGGGGGTGTCCCGCCATCAGGAAAGCGAGCGTGGCGGGCACGGCGATCCCTTTCGCGGACATCAGCATGCGGGTGAGGAGCTTGTCGTTGGTCACCGACTCGAGCTCGGTGGAGCTCGACATGGGGGCGTCCAGGTCGCGCTCGAGCGGGACGCCGTCGTCGCGGTCGTTGGCGCCGGGGGTATGGAAGTTGGCGAAGTAGCGGACGGGGCGAGGCTTCTTGTACTCGGCCACCCAGGCCTGTCCGTCCGCGTCGAAGTAGAGTCCCTTGGTCAAAAGCAGGCGCGTGCGTCCGTCCGGGAGGCTCTCCTGGATCAGCCACGACGGGTCGAGCGCCAGGTGCACGTCGCCGGGCGACTGGCGGCCGCCCTCGCGCGCGATGGCGAGCTTGTAGACCGATGGCGGCGCGAGGATCGCGACGGTCGGCCGGTCATCGTCCGCGGGCCGGGACACGGCGCGCTTCTTGTAGGCCTTCTCGCCGAGGCTCTTCAGGTTGGCGGCGAGCTTTTCTAGAGCCCGGCCCTCGGGGCCTTTCGACGAGCCGGTCGTGAGCGCCCGGACGAGCGGCGGCAGCGCGGCATCGTAGATGCTTTTGGCCAGCTGGCCGACCGGCTGGAGGGCCGCCGCGGCGGCGCGGCGCAGCGTCCCCGGGCGCCCGGCGCCCGGCGCCTGTCCATCGCCGCGCTCCTTTCGGGTCTCGACCGCCGGCTCGACGTCCGGGGCTTCGCCCGCGGCGCTCCTCGCGAAGCGCCCGGGCCTCCGGAGCGGACTCGCGTGGCCGAGGCCGAGCCTCCGGCTTTGAGCGCCCGGCGCCACGGCCGTGGGGGAGGGCCCGGCGGCGGGATTCCCGCCGCCGTGGAAGATCTGCGTCAGCGCGCCGAACGCGTCCCGGCCGGAGCGGATCCTTCGCATGGCGGGGTTCCGGCTGAGAGCGGATATCCGGCTGGCCGCCGCGCGTGTGAGAGCGCGGGAGCGCGGGGCGTCCGCCCCGGCGCCCGGAGCCGCCTGTTCCGCGGAGGCCTGCCGTCCCGGCCGGAGTTCCGGGCGGACCGGGGAAATCGGCCCGGCGGAAGCGGCGCCAAGCGCGCCGCCGCGGATCCGGACCTCGGGGGCGGGTCCGGCCGTTGCCGGTAGGATGGAGTGAAGGCCGGATTCAACGGCGGCGCCGGCGAGGTCTCGCGCGCCGCTCGCGGAGGAGAGGCTCGCGGCTCCCGCTCCCACCGAGGCCGGCGTGCCCGGGCCGACGGGAGCTTTGATCGCGCCGAGCGAGGCGGCCAGCAGGCGGCAGGGCTCGACACCGGGGGCCGCCGTGACAAGGGCCGCGGCGATTAGCGCCGCCAGGGTCTGTTTCATGGAGAAACGCACGATATTCTTCCCTATTAGGGATAATGTGCCCGGCATCCGGGCCCGCCACCAGGGTCGAAGGGGCGTCTTGCGGTGGGCCTTAGGACCCATCCTCCCCGACGAGGATTAGTCTCTTTCAGAGCGCCTCGCATTTGCTAGAATCCCACTATGCCGCGCCGGAGCTTCCCCGCCAGCGATATCCGCTTTTCCGCTTCGTTGAAGGCCAAGCCGGAACAGGTGTACCGGGCCCTCACCTCGGCCCGCGAGCTCTGCGTATGGTGGCTGGAGCGCGCCGAGACCGACGCGCGCAATATGGGGCGCATGCGCATGGTATGGCCCGCCGGGCGGCGCTGCGACGGCATCGAGGCCAGAGGGGTCTTCGTCGACCTCGATCCGGGCCGCAAGGTGGCTTGGATCCTGGACGACGGCTCCCGGACGCGCGGCGTCCCGGCGCTGGTCAGCTTCTTCATCGAAGGCAAGGGGCGCGGGGCGCAGGTCACGCTCGTCCACGCCGGGTTCTCGTCGGCGCCCTCCCGCGAGCGGCTGCTGCGCCGCTATCAGGAGGGCTGGGAGGACTGCCTCGCCAAGCTCAAGCTCTATCTCGACGCGGGCAAGATCTGCAAGGGGGACCGGCTGACGTTCGCCGACGTGGAGGCCCTCCTCAGGAAGGCCGGGCGGAACCGGCGGGGGGGCGCCCGGTGAGCCCCGCGATGGCGCTCGCGGTGCTCGCCGCCGTTCTCGCGGGGGCCCTCCTGGGGGCCCTCGCCGTCTACGCGGTCGTCTTCTCGGTGCGCAAGAACGCGGACGCCGAGGCGCGGCAGCGGAAGGAGGATCTCAAGGGCCAGTTCGCGGCCGTCTCGGCCGAGGTGTTCGATAAAGCGAGCGAGCAGTTCTTGAAGCTCGCTCAGAGCCGCCTGGAGACCGAGCAGGTGAAGGCCTCGTCGGAGCTCGATCAGCAGCGACGGGCGGTCGAGACGAGCGTGGGCCAGCTGCAGGACCGGCTGAAGAGCTACGAGTCCCTGATGCGGGAGTTCGAGTCCGACCGGACCCGGAAGTACGGGTCGATCGAGGAGCAGCTGCGCAAGGCGACCCGGACGACCGAGCAGCTGCAGACGACCACCGACCGCCTCTATTCCGTGCTCTCCAACTCGAGGACCCGCGGCCAGTGGGGCGAGCGCATGGCCGAGGACATCCTCAGGGCCGCCGGCTTGGTGGAGAACGTGCAGTACGTCAAGAACCGCGCCCAGGACACCGTGGCGAGCCGCCCGGATTTCACATTCCGCCTTCCCGACGGGCACAAGTTCAACATGGACGTGAAGTTCCCCCTCGATAACTACCTGCGCATGGTGAACGCCGGCTCCGACGAGGAGCGGGCGCGCTTCAAGACGGATTTCCTGAAGGACGTGAAAGGGCGCGTCAAGGAGATCACCAAGCGGGACTACATCAACCCGGACGAGCGGACCCTCGACTACGTCCTGCTGTTCATCCCGAACGAGCAGATCTACGGCTTCGTGCTCGAGAGCATGCCGGAGATACTCGACGAGGCGCTGGCCAAGAAGGTGGTCCTGACCTCGCCGTTCAGCCTCTACGCCGTGCTGGCGGTCATCCGCCAGGCCTTCGAGAACTTCCACTTCACCAAGGCCACGGAGGAGGTCGTCCGCTCGATCGCGGCGTTCCGGCAGGCCTACGAGAAGTTCAAGGAGCGCTTCGTCCAGCTCGGGGAGAGGCTCGATAAGGCGAGCCAGACCTACGCCGAGATCACCGGCCCGAGCTACAAGAAACTCGACCAGGCGGTCGCGCGCATCGAGAAGATTCGGGCGGGCGACGAGCGGGCCGCCGTCGAAGAGGCGGAGGGCTGAGGCGTGGGCCCGCACCCGGCGCGTTTCCTCCCGATCCAGGCTTCCGCGGCCGCGCCGGCCGGGCGCCGCGCCGATCCGCTTTCGTTAGAGCTGCATCCGCGGCCGGGCGGCCGGAGGAAGAGGCTCTTCGAGTCCACGCCCCTGCTGCGCATAGACGCCCGCGTCCGCAGGCAGGTCGACGGGATCGAGAGGCTGCTCGGCCTCAAGTTCCGCTCCCGCATCCTGGACTTGGGCTGCGGGGCGGGCAGCCAGACGCTCGAGCTGGCCCGGCGCAGGTACCGCATCGTCGGCATGGACGACTCGGCCGAGTCGCTCGCGCCGGCGCGGGCGAGGGGCCGCATCGAGCGTCTTACCGTGCATTTCGTGGTCGGCGACATGCGCCGGATCCCGTACGAGGCCGAGTTCAGCGCCGTCATCAACCTCCGGAACGTCGTGGGCGGCCATCCCAGCGAGCGCGAGGATCTCCGCTGCCTCCAGGAAGTCAGGAAGTCCCTGAGGCCCGGGGGAAAGCTGCTGCTGGATTTTCTCAACCGGGAGTGGCTGGTGCGCAGGCAGTGGGCGCACCGCCGGGCTTTCGAGCTCAGGACCGGGCGCCTCGACGTCGGCGGCTTCGTCTCGCGCGGCCGCAGGCACATCTACAAAAAAGGAGAGTCCATCCGCGTGTATTCGCTGACCGAGCTCATCCGGCTGCTCGGCGAGGCGGGCCTGGCGTTCCAGAACGTCTGGGGAGGCTACGACGGCAGATCCTATGGGGTGGACTCGGAGCGCTTGATCCTGCTGGCCGAGAAGGGCGCCGAGCCCCGCGATCCCCGCGTCCGCAGAGACGACGGCTTTCCGCGCGCCCTCCGCATCAAAGGCCGCCCTCATTGACGGCGCCGGTCGCGCGGAGCGCCGACCGGTCGCTTATACCGCTGAGTTATGAAGGAATCGCCCGCCGAAGGCGGGCGAGGCCTCTTGATAAGGTAGAGGCGTAAGCGCATCAAGCGCAGCTCGCTTGATGCGCTATCTCGTTGAGGCGGTGACCGACACCGCGCAGGCCGCGGGCCTTGCTTGCAGGAGCTCTTGCGCCTCCCGCTTGTAGCGCCGCTTCCAGCCTTCTTCCTTGCTCCGGTGCGCGCGCTCGAGTTCCCGCAGGCGGCGCGTGCTGTCGCGGATGTCCCGGTCGACCCCCCGCGCCTGCTCCCCCAGCGTCCTCCGGACGGCCATCTGCCGGGCCCGGAACGCCTGCCGTTGGAGCTTCCTGCTCAGCGCCTTTTGGTCCTTGATGTGCCGGAGAATCCGCTCTTCGATGGAGCGGTTCCGTTCGGCCGCGGAGCCGTATTCCCGGACCCAGCCGCGGTGGAATCGCCCGAACAGGACGTTGAAGTCCGCGCAGGCGCCAAGCCCGGCGGCGTCGGCATACGCCTGCTCGGGCACGCAGACGGCGGGCCGCCGCGGGTCGGCGGCGCGTACGGCGTAGGAGCCCGGCGGGCAGACCCCCTCCCCGGAACCGAATCCCCGGGGCTCGGCGGCGGGGGGTCTGCCGAAACAGACGGCGGCGAGCAGCAGCACGGTTGAGCGGCGCGGCATCGACGAGGCCTCGAACAAAGGATGCGGCGCCGCTGTTTTCGGCGTGTTTCAGGAAGGTAAAGGTTCCGTAATCAGGCGGCCTGCGGCTTCTCTTCGAGGCAGCCGCCGCCGAGGTGGCGGGCGAGGAAGGCCTCGGCGCGCGCGTAGAAGCGGAGCCGGTTCTCGGGCCGCGCGAAGCCGTGGCCTTCGTCGTTGAATACGAGGTACTCGACCTCCTTTCCCTTGACGCGCAGGGCCGATACGATCCGCTCGCTCTCCGCCCGCGGGGTGCGGGGGTCGTTGGCTCCCTGGGCGATCAGCATCGGGATGGCGATGCTGTCGGCCGAGAAGAGGGGGGAGCGGGACTTGAGGAACTCCGCCTCGGTGTCCACGTTGCCCACCCGGTGGTCGAAGACGCGCCGCATGAGCTCCCAGTAGGGGGGAATGGACTTGATGAGGCTCACGATGTTCGAGGGGCCGACGATGTCCACCGCGCAGGCGTAGACCTCGGGCGTGAATGCCGCGCCCGCGAGCGCGGCGTAGCCGCCGTAGGAGCCGCCGTAGATGGCGACGCGACCGGGGTCCGCCAGGCCCCGGCCGACCGCCCACCGGACCGCGTCGGTGAGGTCGTCCTGCATCTTCGCGCCCCATTCGCGGTCGCCCGCGTGCAGAAAGCTCTTCCCGTAGCCCGTCGACCCGCGGAAGTTGACGCGCAGCACGGCGTAGCCTCGGTCGGCCAGCCAGAGCGTCTCGGGGTGGTAGCCCCAGAAGTCGCGCGCCCAGGGGCCTCCGTGGACGCGGAGGACCGTGGGGAGGCTTTTGGGCTCCCGGCCGGGAGGCAGCGTGAGGTAGCCGCGCAAGGTAAGGCCGTCACGCGCCCGGATCGTCACGGGCTCGGTCGCGCCGAGCGCGCGGCCCTCCAGGGCGGGGCGCGCCGAGAAAAGAAACGTGGCCTCCTTTCGGGACCGGTCATAGAGGAAGTAGCATGGCGGCCGCCGGTCGCTGTCGTAGAAGACGATCCAGCGCCGGTCCTCGTCGTCGCGGCTGACGATCTGGAAGTCCCCGTCGCAGGCCGCCCGCAGGGCCGAGAAATCCTCGGCCAGGGAAGGGTCGATCACCTTCCAGTCGAGGCGGTCGACTTCGTAGCCGACGGCCTGGATCGCGTAGGTCGTCGGATGGAAGAGGGTCGGGCCGATGTCCGCCTCGGGGTGGCGGAATATCTCGCGTTCGGAGCCGTCGGCCAGGGCCATCTCGACGAGGCGCGTGGTATCGCTGCCGAGGCTCGTCTCGACGTAGAGCGCCTCGTCGCCCGGGGCGAAGTCGTGGGCGCCGCCCGTCTCGTCGGGCCCCCAGGCCGCCAGGGTGCGCCAGGGGGAGCCTTCGCCGTCGCGCACGCGCAGCTCGGTCCCGCCGTCCGGCAGCTGGGCGTGGCAGGCCCGGACGCGCAGCCGGCTGTCGGCCACCCATCCGCTCACGTCCCCCGGGTTCTCGACCTCCAGCGCCGCCTCGCCTGAGCGCAGGTCGATGCGGTATATGTCGTGGAGGCGCTTGTCGCGCGTGTTGATCTCGGCGAGGATCTCGTGGGGGAACTTCGGGTCCGTGGCCAGGACCGCGGCCTGGGCTCCCTTGAAGGGGGTGAGGTCACGGACCTCGGAGGTCTCGATGTCCACCTGGTACATGTGCCAGTTCTCGTCGCCGTCGGCGTCCTGCATGTAGACGAGGCTGCGCTTGTCCTCCGCCCAGAAGTAGGCGCGGATGCCGCGGTCGCGGTCGCTCGTGAGCGGCTTGGCGGGCGCGCCGGGCTCGGCCGAGTCCGCCAGCCAGACGTTGAGGACTCCCTCGTCGGGGGCCAGGTAGGCGAGGCGGCGCCCGTCCGGCGAGAGCTTGGGGGCGGCCTTCTCCGGGTTCCCGAAGAACAGCTCGCGCGGGATGAGCGGCGCTATTCCGGCGCGGTCGCCGGTCATCGGTAGTCCGTGCCCAGCGTCTTGTTGACGCGGCCCTTGTCGAGGCGGATGATCACGATGGCCGTTCCCTGCTCCCATTGCGTGGAGACGACCTTTGCCGAGTAGACGAGGCGGTCGAGCTCCCCCCGGAACTCATCGGAGCCCCGGCTCATGTCCCCGACGGTGCCCTTCCCCCGCACGATGAGGACCTCCAGGTATCCGCCCAGGCGCTCCCAGGCGTCGAGCAGGGCGGCGTCGCGGCTCTCGGAGCGGCGCTGGGTCTCGCTCGAGACCGGCTTCGCGGCCGTGCCCGTCCCCGTCACCTGCAGGTAGTCGCCGACGTGCATGAAATGGGCGTCGGGGAGAGCCGGCCAGCGAGGCTGTACCGTCTGGAACATGGCCGAGCAGCCGAGAAACGCCGCGGCCGTGCTCAAGGCCATTATCCGGCGTATCTCGAGCATGGCCCCATTCTATCAAAATTGCTACAATCGCCTTTGGAAGGACCGGCAGGCGTCTGTGGACTGTCGCCGGGTACGAGTGGCGCGTTCGTCTAGTGGCCTAGGACGCCGCCCTCTCAAGGCGGAGATCACGGGTTCAAATCCCGTACGCGCCACTGGTACCCGGAGCGAACTACGGGCGAGTGCCGGTCCTTTGAATTACAGGCTTGGTGCGCGCCACTGGTACCCGGACCAAATAAGAGGCGAATCCTCGACGGAAACCGGGGTTCTCGAAGGGAGAATCCCGGTTTCCGTTTCTCGTGCCCCCTTGCGCAGCCGTTTTTCCTGAAGGTTAAATTAGGCGTGACAAAGTTAACCTTAGCATTAAAGTTGACATATCCGATTTCTCGCCCTATACTATGACGGTTGGAAACGGGGGATTGGAAATGGCCCTGAAGGACAGGTACTTGACGCGGGATATCCTGGAGGATCTCCGGGAGAAGATGGCCTTTATCGGTGGGCCGCGCCAGGTCGGCAAGACCACGCTCGCCACCGGACTCGTGGCCGGGCATTTCAAGCAGGCCGCCTACTACAACTGGGACAACAGGGCCGACCGGCGCAAGATCATGTCGTCCGAATGGCCCGGCGGGGCCGACCTCATCATCCTCGATGAGGTCCACAAGCACAAGGGCTGGAAGAGGCTCATCAAGGGCGAATACGACAAGCTCAAGGACAGATTCAAGTTCCTGGTCACCGGAAGCTCCCGCCTTGACGTCTACAGGAGAGGGGGGGACTCGCTCCAAGGGAGATACCACTACCACAGACTGCACCCGTTCTCGCTGGCCGAGCTTCTGGGCAAGAGGAACGCTGTCGAGCCCATCAAGGAGCTGCACGTGGCCGGCAAGGGCGCGGCCCGGGACTTGGCCGCGCTGGAGCGGTTCGGAGGATTCCCGGAGCCGCTCATGAGGCAGAGCCCCAGGGCCTTGCGCCGCTGGCACAACGAGAAGGTCGAGAGGCTTTTCAGGGAAGACATCAGGGATGTGGGGGCGATCAGGGACCTCGACAGCATGAGGCTTTTGAGCGACATGCTGCCCGGCAAAGTGGGCTCGCTTCTCTCGACGAACTCGCTCAGGGAGGATCTGTCCGTCAGCCACCAGGCGGTCTCGAGATGGCTGGGCATCTTGGAGTCATTCTACTATCAGTTCAGGATCTATCCGCACGCCAAGGGCCGGTTCCGGGCCGTGAGGAAGGAGCCGAAACTCTACCTCTGGGACTGGTCCGAGGTCGGCGATGAGGCCGCCCGATTCGAGAACTTGGTCGCATCCCACCTGCTCAAGCTCGCGCATCGCCTCCACGACCGCGAGGGATACAAGATAGACCTCCGCTTCCTGCGGGACAGGAGCAAGAGGGAGGTGGACTTCCTCATGGTGGCGGGCGGGAAGCCGTGGTTCGCCGCGGAAGCCAAGCTGGGTGAGGAGCAGCCTGCGGCCTCGCTGAAGTACTTCAAGGACAGGCTCGCAATCCCCTTCCTCTACCAGGTCCTCAGAAAGCCGGGGGTCGACAAGCTGATTGACGGCATCCGCGTGGTCTCCGCGGACAGGTTCCTGGCTGGCCTCGTCTGAGCCTCAGAGCCCGCGAAGGGTCTCTTGCAGGAAGACGTGGGAAGCTGAGCGGTACCCCGGCCTCGATACGTTGTGAATCGCGGCCGCTCATGGGGATCCCCTGGACAACGCCGGGGCGTTGCCCACACGCTCCCCAATCGCTGGACTGGCCTACGGCCAGCCCCCTCGATTCACAACCAATCGGAGATGCAGTAGGCGCTGATTATGCGGCAACCGGAGCGATTTCGGAATCCGTCGGCCTGGCCGACTCAGCCCTGAGTGCTGACAAAGGAAAAACCCCTTATTCGGCAATCAGTTTTTTTGTTGCGATGTCGGCGGTTTGTCCTTGATTTGTCAGCTGAGGGGGGGGTATAGTACGTAGTAGCGAGGATGGGGAGGAGGATTTCTCAGGGGGAGTGGGGGTACGTTCAGCGGCAGGGCTGGCGTCAAGGATGGGCGGAGAGGAGGAGAATATGGAGAACGTTCGGGTCCGTGCAGTTGTGAGGTGTTCGGCGGCGGCCGTGTTCTTGATTGCGGCGGCCACGGCCTTTTGTGTCGAGGCGAGGGCGGCCCGGCTGAGTGTCGATGAGCATACCGTCGGGCTATGGCACTTCGACGAGGAATCGGGAAATATCGCCCATGACGAGAGCCCGAACGGGAACCATGGGACGATCCTCGGGGCGACCTGGACGACCGGCATGTTCGGCTCCGCGCTCGCATTCGATGGGGTCAACGACAAGGTCGAGGTTCCGCATGACCCCAGCCTGGATTTCGGCATCAACGGCAGTTTCACGATTGAGGTCTGGATCAACCGGAAGCCCACCGCCACTTGGCCGGGTTTAGTGGGAAGACATGATAACCATGCGTACCAGTGGCTTCTCGTCAGCGACAGGAGGCCCTCTCTCTATTTGATTAAAGAGGGGGGAGGTTTCTCCCATTTCCCCTCAAGCGGGTGGGTCAGCGAGGACGTATGGACGCATATTGCCGTCGTGTATGACGGCTCAGGAAAGCAGGTGCTGTCGTACATAGACGGGGTATTGGACAGGAGCTTTTCTGCTCCGCTTGATTATAACTTGAGCTCCTGGACCTCTTTGCTCATAGGATATGATGGATATGGGGCCAGGTATTTCCACGGAGTGATGGACGAGGTTAGGCTTTCGAACGTTGCGAGGGCGGCGGAGGAAATGGCGGAAAGCGCGTCTCCGAACAGGGCGCCGGTCGCGGACGCCGGGTCCGATCTGCTCGCCGCTTGGAACGAGGGTGCCGTCCTCGACGGAGCCGCTTCTTATGACCCGGAGGGAGAGTCTCTCGCGTATGCGTGGTATGAGGACCTGGACAATGACGGCGTCCTGGAGGAGGAAGAGAAGATCGCCGCCGAGGCCGCTCCAGCCTTGAGCTACACCGAGGCCGATATCGGCGTCCACTACTATCAGCTCGTCGTCAGTGACGGCGAGTTCGATTCCCGGCCGGATTCCGTCACCGTCGGCGTGACTGATGCGGCGGAGGACTGCAGCGACCTGTGTCCGGACGACCCCGCCAAGACCGAGCCGGGAGCCTGCGGCTGCGGCGTGGCGGACACCGACTCGGACGGGGACGCGGCGCCGGACTGCATCGACGACTGCCCCGGCGACCCGGGCAAGACGCGGGCCGGGGCCTGCGGCTGCGGCGCGGCGGACGCCGACTCGGACGGCGACCTGACGCCGGACTGCTTCGACCAGTGCCCGGCCGACGCCGGGAAGATCGCGCCGGCCGTCTGCGGCTGCGGCGCGATCGATGACGCGGACGGCGACGGCTCGTTCGCGTGCGTCGACGACTGCGACGATTCGGCCCCGGCGGTCCATCCCGGCGCGGAAGAGACGTGCTATGACGGGCTCGACAACGACTGCGACGGGGTGATCGACGACGGCTGCGTGCCCGGCAAGGGGCAAGACGGCGAGGGGCCTCCGGGCGTTCAGAAGGCGTCCGGACCGGACGGGGAGGGCCCGCCGGGTCTGCGCATCCCGCCTCCGGGGAGATCCAAGTAAGGCGGCCGCTGGCAGCGGCTGGAGCGCCGAAACGGGCTCCGAAATTTGTGCCATTTTTGTGGTGCAGCCTCACTCAGTCGTCGTTGCTAGTCGGATGGAAGTTCTGATGATGGTAGATTGCCTGTTCGGCCATCAAGCCTGGTCTCCAACCATTGGGAGCGATCCCGACGGCCAAAAGCGGAGATGACAAAGTACCTCGAAGGCCCTGAATAGGGTCGTAACCAGCCAAGGGTGCGAGGCGGAGGTGCGAGCCGTAGCATAAAGCGAATCCTGCAGCATCGAAATGGCACTCCTGCCGGGAATTGCTGGTAGAGGCAGGGATTGCGGACGGCGACGCGCTCACAAATCGCGGGAGCCTGTGACCGCTGCGGTAACAGCAACAGGCGAGAAGCAGCGGGTCCGTCGGTGTAGGGGGAGCGGCACGTACTCAAAGCATGACGATGAAAGTAGGGAAGGTCTCGGCGACAAGAAGACCCCACGTATAACCGTAATGCGGGAAGTCGCGGGGAGCGTCCGAGACTGGCGGATGGGGCCGTAGTAAGCGTGGATGGACCGGGATAGCATAACCCGGACCGGAGCCAAGGGCCCCTGGACTCAGGTGTCTGTCGAGAGCGCATGGGCGTGCCCGAGTGCTCCTCCTTGAGGGGAGCTAACACACGGGCAGTAGTATGCGCGGTGTGCGTGGGTAGGCGGACGAAGGACAGGTCAAACCCGCGAGGGGAAGGGCTTGTCTGATCGGGTGAGCCTGAGTTTGGAGCCGTATCGGGGAAAACCCGACGTACGGAATCTTAGAGGGGGCGATGGAAACATCAGCGGACCTGGGCGCCCTGGCGCAGGCGCTTAAACGACAATGCGCGGCTCACGGTTGCAAGGTGAGTCAAATTGACCAGTACTCCGTGTGGATGCGCCATCGCCCTACTCGACCCATAATGGAGGAGCCCCGCGGGGCAGCGGGCGCCTCGCCGCACATCGAGACCCGCCCATATCGCGGAGGGAGGCCCGGCAAGGGCGGAGGCGGCGACGCGCTCAGGAGTCGGCCTTCCACGGTGAAACAGGGGTAGAAGACAGATGGCCCGCATCTATCAGCGCAAAGGCAAGAAGGGTTTGTCCTGGTACATGGACTACGCGGTGGAGGGCCGCCGGGTCCGCAAGAAGCTCGGCCGCTCCAAGCGCCTGGCCGAGCTGGCCCTCTCCGACGTCCGGGTCAAGATCGAGCGCCGCGAGATCGGCTTCACCCAGTCCGACAAGCGGCTGGAGCACCTCATAGCGGAGTATCTCAAGCACTCCAAGGCCCACGCCACCACCGAGTCGCATCTCTTGAACGTCAAGGTCCTGGCCAAGTTCAGGGAGTTCATCGGCTCCGACCGCCTCAAGAACATCACCAACTTCCAGATCGAGAAGTTCAAGAACCACCGCCGCGAGGAAGGGGCCAAGCCCTCCACGGTCAACCGGGAGCTGGCCATCATCAAGGCCCTCTTCAACCGAGGCGTGGAGTGGGGATTCCTCCCCAAGAGCCCGGCCCAGGCCGTCAAGAAGTTCAAGGAGCCCAAGCGCCAGGCCCGGTTCTTCGCGAAGAAGGAGGTGTCCCGGATTCTCAATGCCGCCCAAGGCCAGCTCAAGGCCATGGTCCAGATCCTGGTCAACACCGGCCTGCGCCGCGAGGAGCTGCTGCACCTTACCTGGGACGACGTGGACCTCGGCCGCCGGCTACTCATCGTCCAGGCCAAGGAGGGCTGGCGCCCCAAGGACTACGAGGTCCGTCACATCCCGCTGAACGCCGCCGCGCTCCAGGCCTTCAAGTCCATGAGGAAAGCCTCCGCCAAAACCCCGGGCTTCATCTTCACGCACGGAAACGGCGGGCCCCTCTGCGCCGACCACCTGACCCACCAGTTCAAGGCCCTGCTCAAAGAGCTGAAGATCCCCGGCCATCTCCACGCCCTGCGCCATACCTTCGCGAGCCACCTCGTGATGCGGGGAGCGGACCTCTATACCGTTGCCAAGCTCCTCGGCCACGCGGATATCAAGACGACCGAGATCTACGCGCACCTGGCGCCGGACTTCTTGAAATCAGCCGTTGAAAGGCTGCGGTTCTGATCTCCCGGCCGAAAGGTTGGGAGGCCGGGACTATCCGGCAGGCGGGGGTGTCCCGCCCTATTCGATATCGACCGCCAGGCTCCGTCTTACCCGTCCCGGCACTTCCCGCTTCTCCAGCCATTCCGAGACCCGGGCCGGGCTGAACCGGACCAGGCTCCCGAGCTTGACCGTCGGGATATAGCGCTCGTGGACCCATTGATAGATCGTCCGCGGCTTCACTTGAAGCCGGTCGGCGAGCTGATCGACGGTCAGGAGGCGCTCCATTCGGGGCTATCCACCGCCTCCGGTGCCGGAGAGTCGGGCCGGGGACATCGGCAAGCTCAGCCCCCCTTCGCGGCCGCGTCGCGTATGATCCGGGCTTGGCGGGCCAGCAGCTTCTTCCGGACCCGGACGGCCAAGCGCTGCCGCCAGGCCAAGTCTTGGAAGTCCCTGGCGGCCTCGCGCTGGACGAACTTCTGCCGGCCGCCGGCCGTCACCCAGGCCTTGATCTCATCAAGCCGGGAGAGGATGCGCTCCTCCTCCAGCTTCCGCAGCCGCCCCCCCTCCTCGGCCGCCGCCTGCAGTGCCTCGTCCGCGGGCAGGAGATCGCCGAGCATCGCGTCGCAGGCCCGGGCCATGAAGATATCCTTCAGCTCGAAACCGCCGGGGAGCATCTTGGCCGCGTCCAACAGCTCATCGGCGGACAGTTTCCGGGACGTTACCACGTGGAACAGGTCATGCGGGAAGTGCGCCAGCAAATCCCGGATGGCCTTCAAGGGCAGGTGGTAGCAGTAGCGGAGGGTCAGGACCACGGCCGCCTGCTCGAAGTGGTCGGGATATACGAAGAGGTCCTTGCGGCCCTCCCGCTCCAGCGGCGGCGAGATCAATCCCAGGGAAGCCCAGGCGTCAAGCAGCCGCGGACTCGGCTTGAAATCTGCCAAGGCGTCCACAAGCTCCGCGAACCGGGCCGCCGGCATCAGCATGCGCAACGGGCCCGGCTCGCCTTTCTTCCGGCGCTTGGCGCTCTCGTCAGAGTAGAACTTCAGCGAGTCCGCACGGTCGCAAATCGGCGCCGAGGAGAGCTCTTCTGGGGTCGGGAAGTGTTCGTGATGGCTCATGGATGGATTATACGAATTGCCGGATTTGGGTTTCAGCTGAGTAGATTCGCTCTGAGATTTCGAAAAGTGTGCCGGCCACCTGGGAGATATCGCGCCTCGTTTCAGGATCATCCCGCTGAATTGCCGCCCGCCGATCCCGCGCCCTTGACCTTGCAGCCCCCCCTGGCTGGAGGTCATGGAGCCGCCAATACCGGAAAGAATTGCGCGGAAGATGTCGAGAGTTCGGGCTGCGCAACGCATGGTGGGCGATGCCGCTGCGAGCGGTTGATCGCCCCCGCCCAAGGGCGCCGCGGCATTCATACAGTCGGTCAAGTTTCAGCTCGCATTCATCTAGATTGAGGTCCAGTTGCCGTTGTCCTTTGTCGTTTTTTTCCACTCCAAACCCCCAGAATGATTCCCCCTCTGTCTCGTCCACCACCGCCCCGACCCCGGCCTCGCATGCAGTCGTTGCGGGGGCGGGGTCGGGGCGCGAACCCTGCATCGCAGGGTGAGAGGTGGACGAGAAAAGCGCTGGGAATCGCGCCACATTGTCACGGACCTCTGGCGTCCCGGGCGTTAGCTTGGAAGGTAGCTCCGGCTAACACGCGAGCTAACATCCATATCCGGCATTAAGATGGCCCCTGAGCCGATCCGAAGCGGGAATTCCGCGGCAGTTTCCCAGCGATCACCCTGCTCGCCGCCGCTCCAAGATATACTTGGGAGAGGCAATTCTGCGCGCGCCAAGCCGCGGTCCGGAGCCCGGAGACAGCCCGGCAGCCCCGCACCCACACGCGCCACATCGCAGCGGGGCCGCGGGATTTCCCGCAGGCTTCATCCCGGATTTCGGCCAGGAGAGGGGCCTGTCTGCCGGCCGCTGCGGGCTGAGAAGTCCCCGCGTCAAGGGCGATTTCCGCGCCCGGCTCAGTCCGACCGCGGGATAGAAACCGTGCCGCAGAGCGCCCGAGTTTCCCCCCAGTTCCCACCAAGTCCATCCCTCATTTCCCACCCGCCGCGGCCCCACCCCCTCTCCCGCCCCCCCCCCACCACACCGTTCGTAGCGGGAGAGTGGTTGGGACACGAATCCGGCGCTGGCCGGATCGAGGCGGGTGGGAGATGTTCAACAATAGCCATGATATCCGATTGCTCAGAAGGCCGTCGCCCGGGTTCGAAAAATGACGCTGGAGCTACGGGGCCGGCGATGAGTCGAACCGGGCCAAGACCCGCCCCGAGACCGGTCCGCACAGGCCCGGGACCTCCGCGAATCCGCCCGGCCTCCCGCCCGATTCCGCGGGCAAAGGCCGCGCGAAATCCCGGCTGAAGATCGTCCGGCCAGCCCGCCATCGCGGCCCCGCCCGGGCCCCGCTCAAGCGCGTCGGGCCGCATCCGCAGGCCCCCGGATGCGCGGCCAAGCCCGATCGTGGAATGGATCCCGGGCCTCGGAGCGCCCGAGTTTCTCCCGCAGTTTCCCCCAAGTCCATCCCCCATTTCCCACCCGCTGCCGTCCCAACCCCTCTACCGCACACCACCCACCAGACAGTTCGTAGCGGGAGAGGGGTTGGGACGCGAATCCATTGCTGGATGGATCGAAGCGGGTGGGAGAGTTCCTGGTAAAGCCAGCAGAAACGAGCAAGAAGAGGCCGGATGGGCCGGCGACGAAAATGAGGCTGGAGCTATGGGCCCAACAATGAGACGAACCGGGCCAAGATTCGCTCCGAGACCGGTCCGCAAAGGCCCGGGACCTCCGCGAATCCGGCCGGCCTCCAGCCCGATTCCGCGGGCGAAGTCCGCGCGGAATCCAGGCTGGAGATCGTCCGGCCGGCCCGCCATCGCGGCCCCGCCCGCGCCCCGCTCAAGCGCGTCGGGCCGGATCCGCAAGCCCCGGAATGCGCGGCCAACGGCGCTGGATCTCCCGGAAAGTCGGGCCTGCCGCGACCGCCCGGGGCCCGGCTTGTGAATCGCGCCGCGGCCGGGGATTCCGTGCACAACGCCCGCGTTGCACACCGATTCCCCCGCCGCTGGGACTGGCCGGAGGCCAGCCCCCACGATTCACAAGCGCGACGGCGGGACCTGGTCGGGGGGCTCAGGGGCCGCGAAAAATCACCCCTAAGGGCCTTGAAAAATCACCCCCCTCGGCCAAGAACGGCGCCCTTGCTGCGCTGCCGGAATAACGGGTTTTTGATATAATACTAGTCTAGTAATCGTCCAAGAAGTGCCGGAGAGGACGGGCGCGGGCCGGTGCCGGGAGGGAACTCAACCGGCCTCCCGCTCGTATGGCTGGTAGGGGGTACAGCCATGGAAACGCCAAGAGCGGCCGGAGAAAGCCGGAAAATCGAGCGGGCCTCCGCCCAACGGCAGGCGGCGTTGAGGCCGCCCCGCCGGATCAGGCTACAGCCGGGCGAGGAGGGCCGGATCATCGTGCAACTGCCCTATTCTCCCGGACACTTGGAGAAGATCAGGACCGTGGCCGGCCGCTGGTGGCATCCCGAGCAGATGCACTGGACCGTGCCCGGCGGCGGACGGATGGTCGCCCACCTGCTCCGCCTTTTCTCAGGAGAACCCGTCGATCTGGACCCGGCGCTTCGGGCACCGGGAGCCCCGCGGACGGCCCTCCCCGCGCCGAGCCCCCCCTCTTCGCGAACGCGCCTGCTGGAGAGGCTCCGCCGGGCCGTCCGCGCCCGGCATTACAGCCCCAGGACGGAAAAAGCCTATGTCAGCTGGGCCGACCGGTTCCTCCGGCGCCAAGGCGATGCGAAGCCGGAGTCCCTGGACGAAGCCGAGATCAAACGGTTCCTCTCCGGGCTCGCCAGCGACGCGGGCGTCAGCGCCTCCACCCAGAACCAGGCCCTGAACGCGCTGCTGTTCCTCTATGAGCAAGTCCTGGGCAGGAAGATCGGCCTCATGGAGGGCATGGTCCGGGCAAAAAGGCCCCGAAGGCTCCCGATCGTCCTCAGCCGCGACGAGGTAAGACGCGTGGTGGGCCGCATGACCGGGACCCCTCGCCTGATGGCGACCCTCCTGTACGGGGCCGGCCTGCGCCTGCTCGAATGCTGTAGCCTACGCGTGAAGGACGTGGATTTCGGGCAGAATCAGCTGATGGTCCGGGCCGGCAAGGGCAATAAGGACCGCCACACCATGCTGCCCGCGGGGGCGCGGGAGCCGCTCGAGCGGCACCTGGAGGCGGTCCGGCGGCAGCACGGCAAGGACGTCGCCAGGGGCCTGGGACGCGTCACCCTGCCCGACGCCCTCGCGCGGAAATACCCCAACGCCTCCCAAGAATGGGGCTGGCAATGGGTCTTCCCGGCGACGAGCCACTACACCGACAGGATCTCCGGGGAACGCCGCAGGCACCACCTCAACGAGTCGGTCCTGCAGCGCGCTTTTAAGGAAGCGCGCGTCCGGGCGGGCATAGCCAAGCCGGCGAGCTGCCACACGCTCAGACATTCCTTCGCCACCCATCTGCTGGAGGACGGCCACGACATCCGGACCGTCCAGGAGCTGCTCGGGCACAGCGACGTGAGCACCACCATGGTCTACACCCATGTCCTCAATCGGGGCGGCCGCGGCGTCAAGAGCCCGGCCGACCGGATCGGGCTCGGGCCGGAAGCGGAAACGGGCCAGGCGTGATACACTGACCAGCCATGCAGCGTATGCCAGAATCCCGGGGACCGGCCACCACAAGAAAGTCCGCCGCCGCCGCCAGAAATTTCCCCTCGCCAATTTCCCGAACTGGCCCTATACTGGTCAATAGACTCATACGTTAGGCGTCCAATGAATGTGGAATAGTATCATGCAGGAGGAGGTCCGATGAATGACGGGATGAACGAGGAGTCGTCTGCTTCTGCGCTCAGCAAACAGCTGGGGATTCCATATGCTTCAGCGCAGAACCAGGTGCTGAAAGCGGAGGAAAATCAGAACCTGCGTGATATCGTCCCAGCACAGTTCGCACGCGAACATGAGGTGTTTCCGCTCTTCCGTGACGGCAATACTCTGGCCATCGCGATGGTTTCCCCCCAAGACGCGAGGCTGATCAACGAATTGAAGCGCATATCCGGTCTTGATGTTGAACCCTTTGTTGCACCGCGATCACAACTGCTTCGCGCTGTTGACAAATTCTATGGCGCAGGGAGCGGGCAGGGGTCGGGAGGCACTGCCGGGAAGCCTGTTCATCCGCCGGGGCATCCTCCCGTCCTAGCCGATGCGGAAGCGAAGGACTTTCCGCCAGATGAGTGCCGGGATATCACTGGACTGGGTGACGCCTAACCCGCGCTTCAGCCGACCCGCGCTTCCGTTCCGGAAGGCGGGCCGACAGTAGCGCGAGGCGGCTGACCGACATCCGTTAGCAGGACCCATGAAAGGCAAGATTGAGAAGTTCACAGGCGAAGGCACGGTTTTCCGTAGTGGAATCGTTAACAGCGTCGCTATGACTGAGATTCTTCCTCCTCAGGAATCATTGGGGAGCTTGAAGACTTATCTCGAGAGAGTTTCTGCGGCGATCGAGCAACATTCTGGGAGGATTGTTCGATTTGACGGTGATACGGTCGTGGCGTTTTGGCAGGGGGCAGGCGACGACCCCAGCCACGCGCAGGCAGCGTTCGACGCCGCGTGTGCAATTCTGAAGTCGCTTGCGCCGCCTTCAGGGAACGACGCGGATGTTATGATGGAGGTAAGGATAGTTCTCGGCACAGGAAGCATGGGAGGCGACTTTTTCGGTCCGACGAAGCAGTTTCAAATCGTTGGGGCGGCGGTATTAATTGCTGATCACCTATTCAAGATGAAGGATACGGACGGATCTGTCATTCGAATGTCACAATACACGGCGGACAAAATCAATGCTCCGGAGCCACTGCAAGAGGAGGGATTAATTAAGAGGGACGGCTCGGAAGACTTGAGAGTGTATGGATACCGGCCTGCTAACTAAGCGCTTCAGCCGCCGCGCGCCTCAGGGTGTATAGAGCGCGCGCGGCTGAGCGTAAGCGTTATGTGCACATAAACGCATCATGAGACAAAGCAAAACGGCAACGGTAATCGCAGGAGTTCGATGGATTCTCATTTTACCGAGTGCCGTAATCGGATTTTATATTGCTTTGTTCCTGGCTATAGGAATATTCAATTCGCTGACATCTTGGTGTCCCGGCGGAACGGTGATTTCAGGCATGTGCGATGTGCCTTGGGTCAACAAGCTGCCAGTCCTCATCGGGGCAGGTGTGGCCGCAATTCTTGTTGTTCTCTTGGGGACTATGATGGCTCCCCGGCAACGATCTCTCGTAGCATGGGTGCTGTATCTTGCTGGCGCATGTTTTGCGCTATTTGCATTTCGAGCTGCGCCAGGGGCCCTTGCTGTTGCGGGGGTTATCGGGGCAGTGACAGCGAGGGTTTTGCAGTTACGATTTTCATCCATAAACAATCGTGGCACATAACAATCGCTTCAGCCGACCCGCGCTTCCGTTCCGGAAGGCGGGCCGACAGTAGCGCGAG
>JBDREN010000132.1:0-11703 GCA_043819795.1 Elusimicrobiota bacterium | reverse complement strand
GTGCACGTTGATCGTCACCCCGCGCGCCTGCTCCTCGGGAGCGTTGTCGATCTCCTCGAACTTCTTCGCCTGCGCCAGCCCCTTCTTCGCCAGCACGTGAGTGATCGCGGCGGTCAAAGTCGTCTTCCCATGGTCCACGTGCCCGATCGTCCCGATGTTCACGTGGGGTTTCTTCCGCTCGAACTTCTCCTTGGCCATTATTATATCACTCCCCCGCGCTCATCCCTCGTTTCTCGACGATAGCCGTTTGCACCGCCGCCGGGGCCTGCTCGTAGTGGCTCGGCTCCATCACAAACGACGCGCGCCCCTGAGACATCGAGCGCACCGCGGTCGCGTAGCCGAACATCGTCGAAAGCGGGACGCTTCCGCGCACGAACTTGACGTTCCCCCGGTCGCCCATCTCGGCGATCTTTGCGCGCCGGCCGTTGAGATCGCCTATGACGTCGCCCATGTACTTCTCGGGCATCGTGACCTCGATCTTCATGATCGGCTCGAGAAGCACGGGGCCGGCCTTGCGGCAGGCACGGCGCAACGCCATCGAGCCGGCGATCTTGAACGCTATCTCCGAGGAGTCCACCTCGTGGAAGGACCCGTCGAACACCGTCGCCTTCAAATCCACGAGCGGGTAGCCGGCCAGGACCCCGCCCTCCAATGCCTCCCGCACGCCCTTTCCAACGGCCGGAATGAACTCCCTGGGGATGCGCCCCTGCCTGATGCCGTCGACAAAGCGGAAACCGCTCCCTTTCTCGACGGGCTCGACCCGGAGCCAGACGTGGCCGTACTGGCCGCGGCCGCCGGTCTGCCGGATAAACTTGGCCTCCTGCTCGACCGTCTTGCGGATCGTTTCCCTATAGGCGACCTCCGGCCGCCCGACGTTGGCCGCCACCCCGAACTCGCGCCTCATGCGGTCCACCAGGATGTCGAGGTGAAGCTCGCCCATACCGGAAATGATGGTCTGCCCGGTCTCCGTGTCCGTCTTGACCCGGAACGTCTGATCCTCCTCCGCCAGCCGCGCGAGCGCAGAGCTCATCTTCTCCTCATCGGGACGCGAACGAGGCTCGATCGCCACCGAAATGACGGGATCGGGGAAAGTGATCTGCTCGAGGATGACCGGCGCCTCCTCCGCGCACATCGTCACGCCGACTCCCGAGTTCTTCACGCCTACCGTGGCGGCGATATCGCCCGCGGAGACCTCCGAGACCTCCTCGCGCTTGTCGGCGTGCATCCGCAGCAGGCGGCCGATCCTCTCGGTCCTGCCCTTCTGCGGGAAGGCGACGCTGTCGCCCGCGCGCAGCCCGCCGGAGTAGACCCTGAAGAAGACCAGCTTCCCGACGTACGGGTCCGTCTGCACCTTAAACATCAACGCCGCGAACGGCGCGTCGGCCTCCGCGGGACGCTCGACCTGCTCGCCCGTGCGCGGGTCGATGCCCGTCACGGGGGGAAGGTCGGTGGGGCAGGGCAGGAAGTCGCAGACCGCGTCGAGCATCGGCTGCACTCCTTTGTTCCTGTACGACGAGGCCGCGAGTACCGGGAAGATCTTGGAGGCGAGCACTCCCTTCCGGATCGCCTTCTTGATCTGCGCCTCTGTGACATCGACGCCCCCCTCGACGTACTGATGCATCAGCTCCTCGTCCATCTCGCAGGCGGCCTCGAGCAGCTTCTCGCGGCGCTCCGCCGCCTGCTTGCGCATGCCAGCCGGGATATCCAGCTCGTCCCATTCGGCGCCGAGATACTCGCCCCGCCAGACCAGGGCTTTCATCCTGATGAGGTCCACGACCCCCGCGAACTCATCCTCGGCCCCGATCGGCATCTGGATGGGGACGGCGTTCGCGCCGAGCTTCTCTCGGAGCGACTGGACCGCCGCATCGAAGTCGGCCCCCACCCGGTCCATTTTGTTGATATAGGCGATGCGCGGCACGCGGTACTTGTCGGCCTGGCGCCATACGGTCTCGGACTGGGGCTCGACTCCCTGCACCCCATCAAAGACCACCACCGCGCCGTCGAGCACGCGCAACGATCTCTCGACCTCCGCCGTAAAGTCCACGTGGCCCGGCGTGTCGATGATGTTGATCTGATGCCGGCCCCACATGCAGTACGTAGCGGCGGACGTGATCGTGATGCCGCGCTCGCGCTCCTGGTCCATCCAGTCGGTGACCGTGTCGCCCTCATGCACCTCGCCGATCCTGTGGACGCGGCCCGCGTAATAGAGGATGCGCTCCGTGGTCGTGGTCTTGCCGGCGTCGATGTGGGCGATGATGCCGATATTGCGCACCTCCCCGATCGGGACGCGCTTTTCCGAAGCCTTCTTTCCTTGAGCTTGCGTTGCCATTTTCAGAAGCGGATTCTTGCTTGAGCCCCTTCGGGATTTCTCGCAAGAGCCCAGGACCAGCATACCACTCACCACCTATAGTGCGCGAAGGCGCGGTTCGCCTCGGCCATCTTGTGCGTGTCCTCGCGCTTTTTGAAGGAGGTGCCCTCCTTTTTGTACGCGGCGAGCATCTCTTCGGCCAGCCGCTCCGACATCGGCCGGCCGGATCGCGAGCGCGCGGCATCGATGATCCAGCCCATGGCGACCGTGTAGGAGCGGGCCGGCCGGACCTCTCGCGGCACCTGGTAGGTGGCTCCCCCGACGCGGCGGGACCGCACCTCTAAAAGCGGCCGCACGTTCTCGATCGCCTTATCGAAAACGTCCAAAGGCTCCTGACTCAACTTCTGTCTAATGACATCCAGAGCCCCATAAAGGCATCTCTCTGCCGACAGCCTCTCGCCTCTGTAATTGAGCTTATTGATGAAACGCGACACCATGACCGAGTTGTACCTCGGGTCCGGGTCCGGGAAGCCTCTACGGTCGCGGGGTCTGAGTCCTTTCCGTGGCATAAATACTCCTTACTTCTTGGGTCGCTTCGCGCCGTACTTCGAGCGGGCCTGACGTCGGCCGTCCACCCCGGCCGTATCGAGCACGCCGCGGATGAGGTGATACCGCACGCCTGGAAGATCCTTCACCTTGCCGCCGCGCACCATCACGATAGAGTGCTCCTGAAGGTTGTGCCCCACGCCCGGGATATACCCGGTCACCTCCATGCCGGAAGTCATCTTCACGCGGGCGACCTTCCGAAGCGCCGAGTTCGGCTTCTTCGGAGTCGTCGTGTACACGCGCGTACACACGCCGCGGCGCTGCGGGCAACCCTTCAGCGCGGGAGACTTCGACCGCGTCCTCAACGGCGTCCGCCCATGGCGTATCAGCTGATTGATCGTCGGCATATCTATTACTCTCCTGCTCCCTGCTTACCCTTGGCGCGCGCATGAAGGCCGGTGCCGGCCGGGATCATGTGGCCGATGATCACGTTCTCCTTCAGGCCCTTCAGGTAGTCGATCTTCGAGGACGTCGCGGCCTCGGTCAGCACGCGCGTCGTTTCTTGGAAGCTCGCGGCGGAGATGAACGAGCTCGAGGCCAGAGAGGCCTTCGTGATGCCCAGCAGCACCGGCTCCGCCTGCGCCTCCTTGCCTCCCTCCGCCAGGATGGCCTTGTTGTCGCGCGCGAAGATGAAGCGGTTCACGGTCTCGCCCTTCAAGAAGTCCGTGTCCCCGGGCTCGACGATCTTCACGTTCTGCAACATCTGGCGCACGATGCATTCGATGTGGCGATCCGAGATGCCCACGCCCTGAAGGCGGTAGACCTCCTGGATCGCGTTCAGGAGGTATTCCTGGACCTCCTTGACGCCCTTGATGTGGAGGACGTCGTGGGGGTCGATCGCCCCGTCGGTCAGCGGCTCGCCGACTCCGACGCGGTCGCCCTCGTAGACGACCAGGTGCTTGCCCTGCGGGATCGCATACTCCTTGAACATCTCCGTCTCTTCGTCCCGCACCGTAATCTGAATCAGGCCCTTCAGGTTCGTCCCCAGCGTCACGACCCCCTCGATCTCCGAGACGACGGCGCCGTTCTTCGGCTTGCGGGCCTCGAAAAGCTCCGAGACGCGCGGCAGGCCGCCGGTGATGTCCTTCGTCTGCGTGATCTCCTGCGGGATCTTCGCCAGCACGTCCCCGGGCTCGACATCCTGGCCGCTGTCGGCGAGGACGATCGTATCGATCGGCAGCGGATACGAGGCGACCTCCTTGCCCCCCTTCTCCACGATGATCCGCGGGCGGGACTTCTCTGAGCGGTGCTCGATGATCCGGCGCTCGATGATACCCGTGACCTTGTTGCGCTCCTCGTGCAGCGTCACCCCTTCCTTCACGTCGCGGAGGGCCGCTTTCCCTTCGTGCTGGGTGATGATGGGCACGGCGTAGGGGTCCCAGCGGGCGATCAGATCGCCGGCCGAGACCTTCTGGCCGTTCTTTACCTTGAGGCGGCTCCCGAACGGCAGCTTATGCTCCTCGCGCACCGCGCGCGTCACCGCGTCGTGGACGACGATGACGCCGTTGCGGGAGATGCACAAGGTCTGCCCGTCCCGCGCCGTGAGCGTCTGGATGTCGCGCAGCTCGACCTTGCCGTCCACATTGGCTACGGCCTGGTCGCGCTTGATCACCCGCGACGCCGTGCCGCCGATATGGAAGGTGCGCAGCGTCAGCTGCGTGCCCGGCTCCCCGATCGACTGGGCCGCGATGATGCCGACCGCTTCGCCCACCTCGACCATGCGGCCGGTAGCGTTGTTCATCCCGTAGCACTTGGCGCACACGCCCGTCAAGGACTCGCATGTCAGAACCGAGCGCACCCGCACGAACTCGGGCCCGCCGCGCTTGACCTTCTCCACCATGTCGCCGGAGACGACCTCGCCCGCCTCGCATATCGTCTCTTCGGCGACCTTCCCATGCGCGGCGGGAACCGTGACCTTGAGGTCCTCGAGGACCACGCGGCCGAGCAGGCGCTCGTCGAGCGACTCGATGACGTCCTCGCCCGACATCAGCGCCCCGATCCGGATGCCGTTGATCGTCCCGCAGTCCTCCTCGGTGACCACGACGTCGTGGGCCGCGTCGACGAGCCGCCGCGTCAGGTAGCCCGCATCGGCGGTCTTCAGCGCCGTATCCGCGAGGCCCTTGCGCCCGCCGTGCGTCGATATGAAATATTCCAGGACGGTCAGGCCCTCCCGAAAGTTCGCGATGATGGGGTTCTCAATGATCTCGCCGACGCCGCCGGTGAGCTTCTTCTGCGGCTTCGCCATCAGGCCCCGCATGCCGGCGAGCTGGCGGACCTGCTGACGCGAGCCCCGCGCGCCGGAGTTCGCCATCATGTAGACAGCGTTGAACCGCGGCTGGCCGGGCTTGTACTCTTCGTCCTCCAGGCCCTGCATCTCGTCGAACATGACGTCGGAGATCTTGTCCGTCACGTGCGTCCAGATGTCGGTGATCTTGTTGTAGCGCTCCGACTCCGTGATGACGCCCATCGCGGCCTGCTTCGCGATCTCCTTGACCTGCTGCCGCGCCTTTTTGACGAGCTCCTTCTTGATCCGCGGGACCTGCATCTCCGTGATCGAGATGGAGAGGCCGGCCAGCGTCGCGTAGCGGAAGCCGAAGCTCTTCAGCGCGTCGAGGAGCTTCACCGTCGCGTAGTGGCCGAGCACCTTGTAGCAGCGCTCCACGAGCCTGGCCAGCTCCTTCCGGTCCATCGCCTTGTTTGTGAAACCGAGCCCTTCGGGGACGATCTCGTTGAAAATGACCCGCCCCACGGTCGTCCACTCCTTCCACTCGTCCGGAGGCAGGACGGCGCCCTTCTTCTTGGAGCTGGGATCGGGCTCCGTAATCTTATGGATGCCTCGGACCTTGATCTTCGCATGCAGATCGATCTTGCCGGATTGGTGGGCAGTGACCACCTCCCCGAGGTCGGCGAACACGCGCCCCTCGCCCACGGACCTTCTCTTCATTTTCGTCAGGTAATTGATGCCGAGAACCATGTCGTGCGAGGGGGTCGCGATCGGCCGCCCCGACGCCGGGGACATGATATTGTTCGTCGCCATCATTAGAAGCTTCGCCTCGAGCTGGGCTTCCTGGCTGAGGGGGACGTGCACGGCCATCTGGTCGCCGTCGAAGTCGGCGTTGAAGGCGGCGCAGGTGAGCGGATGCAGCTGGATGCTCTTCCCTTCGATAAGGACCGGCTCGAACGCCTGGATGCCGAGGCGGTGCAGCGTCGGCGCGCGATTGAGCATCACCGGATGCTTCTTGGTTACCTCCTCCAGGATGTCCCATATCTCCGGCCGGACGCGGTCGAACATCCGTTTCGCCGCCTTCAGCGTCAGAGAATCGTGCTTCATGAGCTCACGGATGATAAACGGCTTGAAAAGCTCCAGCGCCATCTCCTTCGGCAACCCGCACTGGTGCAGCTTCAGGTCCGGTCCGACGATGATGACGGAACGTCCCGAATAGTCCACGCGCTTGCCCAGCAAGTTCTGGCGGAACCGGCCCTGCTTCCCCTTCAGGATGTCGGAGAGCGATTTCAACGGCCTGTTCCCCGCCCCTATGACGACCTTGCCCCGGGCGCCGTTCTCG
This sequence comes from Elusimicrobiota bacterium, assembly GCA_043819795.1. Lineage (GTDB taxonomy): Bacteria > Elusimicrobiota > Elusimicrobia > UBA1565 > UBA1565 > JBDREN01. Next base: position 5,223 of record JBDREN010000132.1, on the reverse strand, counting down.
ATCAGCGCGTCGACGGCCTCCTGGAGCAGGCGCTTCTCGTTGTACACCATGACCTCCGGCGCGCGCAGCGCCTCGATATGCTTGAGGCGGTTGTTGCGGTTGATGATGCGCCGGTACAAGTCGTTGAGGTCCGAGGTGGCGAACCGGCCGCCCTCCAGGGGCACGAGCGGACGGAGCTCGGGGGGAATGACCGGCAACGATGTCAGGACCATCCACTCGGGGCGGCTGCCGGAGTCCACGAAATTCTCCAACAGGCGCAGGCGGCGCACCAGGCGGGTGCGCTCCGCCTCCGACTGCACCGTCTGGACCTGCTTGCGCATCTCGTCACAGTCCTTCTTCGGGTCCACCAGCGCGAGCAGGTCCCGGATCGCGCCGGCGCCGATGCCCACCTTGAGCTTCGCGCCGTACTCGGCCTTCGCCTTCTGCATCTCCTCCTCGGTGAGGAGCGCTGTGGCCTTAAAGACCGTCCGGCCGTCGGCCTCGAAGTCCTCGAGGACGACGTACATGGCGTAGTAGACGACGCGCTCAAGGTCGGACGTCTTCATGTTCAGGATGATCCCGACCCGCGACGGCGTCTTCTTCAGGAACCAGATATGCGCGACGGGGACGGCCAACTCGATATTACCCATGCGCTCGCGACGGACCTTCGCCTCCGTCACCTCGACCCCGCAACGGTCGCAGACGATCCCCTTGAACTTGACCCAGCGATACTTGCCGCAGGCGCACTCGAAATCCCGCGCCGGGCCGAAGATGCGCTCGCAGAACAGGCCGTCCCGCTCGGGCTTGAGCGTCCGGTAGTTGATTGTCTCGGGTTTCTTCACCTCGCCGTACGACCAGGCCCGGATCATCTCCGGGCTGGCCAGCGATAGACGGATAGCGTCGAAGTTGAGGAAGTCAAGCTCGCTCTCCTTCTTCTTCTTCTTCCCGCCCCCGAAGAGTCTTCGTTCAGCGATCGCCAGATTACCCATGCGCGTCTCTCCCGATTATCCCTTTGCCGAGGCCACGCCCGCCTTCTCGGCCTTCTTGGTCCCGTCCGAGCCCTTCTTGCCGTCCCGCTTGGACTGCAGGAGGTCCACATTGAGGCCCAGGGCCTGCAACTCCTTAATGAGCACCTTGAACGACTCGGGCACCCCGGGCGGTTGCGGGGGCTCACCCTTGATGATCGCCTCGTACATCTTCGTGCGGCCGGAGACATCGTCCGACTTCACGGTGAGGAACTCCTGCAATGCGTACGCCGCACCGTAGCCCTCGATCGCCCACACCTCCATCTCGCCGAACCGCTGGCCGCCCACCTGCGCCTTTCCGCCCAGCGGCTGACGCGTGATGAGGCTGTAGGGGCCCGTGGACCGCGCGTGGATCTTGTCTTCGACGAGATGAATCAGCTTCAAGATGTACATATAGCCGACCGACACCTTCTCCTGGAAGGCCTGACCCGTACGCCCGTCGTAAAGCGTGATCCGGCAGTCGTCCGTGGGAAGATACTTCTCGGGCAGGCCTTCCTCCTTCATCTTCTTCTTCGCCTGCCTGACGAGCTCGTAAATCTCGTCCTCCTTGGCGCTGTCGAATACGGGGCAGACCGCCTGTACTCCGAGCGTATGGGCCGCCCAACCGAGCATCATCTCCAGAAGCTGGCCGACGTTCATGCGCGAAGGCACGCCGAGCGGGGAGAGCACCACGTCAAGCGGCGTCCCGTCCGGGAGGAACGGCATATCCTCGACCGGCAGGATCTTGGCTACGACGCCCTTGTTGCCGTGCCGGCCCGCGAGCTTGTCGCCCGCCTGCAGCTTGCGCTTCGACGCCACGTAGACTTTGACTACCTTATTGACCGTGACCGGCAGGTCGTCGCCCTGCTTGATATTGTCCTTGTCGCGGGCGGCCTCTTCGCGCAGCCGCTTCTCCATCAGCTTGAAAAAGACCTTGAGGCGCTCCTCCTCGTCCTTATTGCCCCCCTTCATCTTCTTCAGATCGTCCGCCCGCTCTTTGCGATATTCGCGCAACGCGGACAAGGACCCGTTGAGCCGGGCGTCGACCTCGTTGAGCCGCTTGCGCTCCTCCGGCTTCGTCAGCTTCTCGCGGCGCACGAAGACGCGCACCCCGATAACCTTGCCGGTCACGCCCGGCGGCACCTTCAGGGAGGCGTCCTGCACATCCTCGGCCTTCTTCCCGAAGATGACCTTCAGGAGCCGCTCCTCGGGCGTCATCTGCTGCTCGCCCTTAGGCGTCACCTTCCCGACGAGGATGTTGCCCGGCCGGACGTTCGTGGACGGGATCACGATCCCGTGCTCGTCGAGGTACTCCAAGGCGTCCGCGCCCACGTTCGGGATGTCGCGCGTGATCTCTTCGGGGCCGAGCTTCGTGTCCCGCGCCTCGATCACGAACTCCGAGATATGGATCGACGTGAAAACATCGTCTTTTACGAGCCTCTCGGAAACGAGGATCGCGTCCTCGAAGTTGTATCCCTCCCAGGGCATGAACCCCACGAGGACGTTCTTGCCCAGCGCGAGCTGCCCGTCACGCGTCGCCGGTCCATCGGCGAGGACCGCTCCCTTTTTGGCGTGGGCGCCGGCCTGCGCGATCGGGGTCTGATTGATGCAGGTGTCCTGGTTCGACCGTTGATACTTCTTGAGCTCGTAGATGTCGATCTGGCCGTCCTTCCCCGAGCTCGCGTTGACGGCGATGATGTCGCCCGAGGAATAGAGGATCTTGCCCGGCCGCTTGGCGCGTACGCAGGCTCCCGAGTCCTGGGCCACGCGCTCCTCGACGCCCGTCGCGACCAGCGCGGGCTCCGACACGAGCAGCGGCACCGACTGCCTCTGCATGTTCGAGCCCATCAGGGCGCGGTTGGCGTCGTCGTGCTCCAGAAACGGGATCAGCGACGCCGACACGGACACGACCTGGATCGGAGAGACGTCCATGTAGTCGATCTTCGATGGATCGGCCTGGGGGAAGTCCCCTCGCGAGCGGCACGCGATCAGGTCTGAGGCGAACTTGTTCCCCTCCAGGGGGGAGTTCGCCTGGGCCACGATGTTCGCGTCCTCGAGGTCGGCCGCGAGGTAGTCCACCTCCCCGGTCAGGCGCCCGTTCTTGACCCGGCGGTAGGGCGACTCGATGAGGCCGTACTTATTGACCCGCGCCATCGTCGCTAGCGACGTGATCAGCCCGATGTTCGGGCCCTCGGGCGTCTCGATGGGGCAGATGCGCCCGTAGTGCGTATGGTGGACGTCGCGGACCTCGAAGCCCGCGCGCTTACGATGCAGCCCTCCCGGGCCGAGCGCCGACAAGCGGCGCTTATGCGTCAGCTCCGCGAGCGGGTTGATCTGGTCCATGAACTGGGAGAGCTGGCTCGTCCCGAAGAACTTGCGGAGGATGCCGACGAGCGGAGCCGTGTTCAGCAGGTTGCGGGGCGTGATTTGCGTCTTATCCTGCACGCTCATGCGGTCTCTGATGACGCGCGCCATCTGAGCGAGCCCGACCCGGATCTGGTTCTCGAGCAACTCCCCGACGCCGCGCACGCGGCGGTTGCCGAGATGGTCGATATCGTCGACCTCGCCCTTGCACGATTCCCCCTTGTACTCGAAATCCGCCTCTCCATTATTAAGGAGAATCAGGTACTGGATCGTGACGATCAGGTCCTCGACGGTCAGCGTTCGGCGCCGCTCCGACGGGACCTCAAAACGGAGCCCCTTCCGGTCGGCCAGGGCCTTGAGCAGGACTCCCAGCTTCTTCTGGACCTTGTAGCGGCCCACGTGCGAGAGGTCGTACTTGCGCAGGTTCTTGAACAGCAGGTTGTCGAGGTACTGCTCGGCCTGCCCGGGGACGATGAACTCCTGCCCGCGCAGCTTTTTATAGATCTCCTGCTGGGCCTCTTTCGCGCTCTTGTACGAGTCCTTGCGCAGGGTCTCCCATATGGTCGGGTTCTGCTTCTCGGGGCTGCCGGCGACCAGCAGGACCTTGCGGATGCCCTTGTCGATCATCCTCTTGATCGCTTCGTGCGTCACGGGATGCCTGGCCTCGAGCAGGACCTCCCCGGTGGACTTATCCACCACATCCTCGGCGCAGATGCGCCGAAGCAGGCTTTCCGTGTTGTCGGCCGCGACCGCGGCGTGCTCGCATTCGAAGAAGATCTGGAGCAGGTCCGCGTCCGACTCGACGCCGCAGGCCCGCAGGAACGCCGTGGCCGGGAATTTCTTCTTCCGGTCGACGCGCACGTACAGAGCGTTGTTCAGGTCGAACTCGAGCTCCACCCAGGCGCCCCGGTAGGGGATCACGCGCGCGAAAAACAACTTTCGCCCCAGATTAGAGATCTTCTTGTCCTCGTCCTCCTCGAATACGATCCCCGGCGAGCGGTGCAGCTGGCTGACGACCACGCGCTCGGCCCCGTTGATGATGAACGAGCCGGTGTCCGTCATCAAGGGGATGTTGCAGAGCACAACCTCCTGCTCGATGATCTGCCTCAGCTTTCCCGAGGGCTGCCGCGATGAGAGCCGAAGCACCGCCTTCAGCGTCGTCGAGTACGTCGCGTCGTGCGCCTGGGCCTCCTCGACGCTCGAGTAGCGCGTCTTCCCGAACTTATACTTCACGAAGTCCAGGATCATGCTGGCGTCGGCGGACTCGATCGGGAACACGTCCAAAAACGACGCCTGCAACCCCATGAGCTTGCGCTCCTGGGGCGGGACGCCTTCCTGGAGAAAATCCCGGAAAGACCGCTTCTGCATCTCCAGCAGGTCCGGGAGATCCTGGACCTGAGGTATCTTCGAGAAGTTGATACGCTTCATTGACTCTCTCTTTCGGACCTGCCGTCCAGGCCGCGCCCAGGCGGCGGGTCCTCATGGCTCAGTACGTCACGGCAACAGGCTCCGCGCCCCCGCAGGGGCGGAAGCCTCCCGGCTCAAACGTTTCCAGCCTCGGCCTCGACGCGCCCCGAGCGCGCGGGCACGCCGCGTCTCACTGCAGCTCGACGGCGGCTCCGGCCTCGACCAGCTTCTTCTGCCACTCCTCGGCCTGGGCTTTCGGGACGTCCTCTTTGACCGGCTTCGGCACGCCCTCGACGAGATCCTTGGCCTCCTTGAGGCCGAGGCCCGTCAGCTCGCGCACGACCTTGATGACCTGGATCTTCTTCGCGCCGAAGGACTTGAGCACGACGGAGAACTCGGTCTTCTCTTCCGTGGCTGGCGCGCCTGCGGCGGCTCCGCCCGCGGCGGCCGGCGCGGCGGCGACCGCGGC
>JBDREN010000131.1:0-47411 GCA_043819795.1 Elusimicrobiota bacterium | reverse complement strand
CTGCGGCTCCACCTCGACTGTCTGCTCAATCCGAGCGAGAATCTCGTCCGAAAATGTCCGGCCGCCAATCGTGAACATGCGGGCAGTTTAAGAAAATGAAGCGCTTGTGTCCAGTGAAATCTATGGGACATCCTCAGCGCAAGCGGGAGAGGTAATCCCCCCCTCTTCGCTGCGCTCAGCGCGACCTCTCCCGCGAGCGGGAGAGGTAATCCCCCCCTCCTTCCCCATGAAGCGGGACAGAGGGGACAGAACGGTTGTTGATGGGACACCCAATCTCCGGCTGCAGCGGCACGGGCAGGCCGTCACGGCCAAGGTCACGGCCGTCGACCGCAACACGCGCGTCAGGGTCAACGGCCGCAGCCCCTGGGTCATCCGGGCGCAGTGGCTCGATCCCGCGACGAACACCGTGCATACGTTCGAAAGCGAGAACATCTGGTTCGATCCGGGACCTCATACCCAGGGGGAGACCGTACAGGTCCTCATCGACCGCGACGATCCCAAGCGGCACGTGATGGACACCTCCTTCCTGCCCAAGCACGCCGGCTGAGAACCCTCCGCCAGCCGCGGGGGCCGGGCATCAGCCTTCCTGGGCCTTGTAGTGCTCGAAGAGGTCGTCGGTGGGATGGTCCCGCTCGGCCTCATCCTCTGACAGGACCCTGTAGACGACGATCCACCGGTCGAGCCTATCGCGCCCGGTCTCCGGACGGAACCTCTCCGGACCGGCCTGGAAGACCTTGAGGGTATAGCGCCTCCAGAACTCGTCGAGGCTCCTCTTACCCTTCCGCGAGAAGCGGAACGCGCTCCACTGGCGCACGATGTCGGCATGGTTCACGATGATGTGTGTGATGCCGCGGGCCTCCATCCGCCGTTTGAGCTCCCGGCCCGACGCGGAGGCGTTGGCCCACCGCTCGAGCACCGTGACCTGCATGGGCGTCGAGGCGATGTGGTCCCGCCGGAGATAGAAGCCCCGGGACTCTCCGAAAACGAGCACCCTCGCGTCCGCGGCGGCGTGCTTGTCCAGGTATTCCGCGGCCGGATAGAGAGGCGCCGGGTAATAGTATTCGTCCGCGTGGCTGAGGAACTCCGCGAAGCTCTTGCGTCCAGTGAACACGGGCCACCGCGTCCTCGGGACGGTCCACCGCCACAACGCGAGGCCCCCGGCCAGAAGGGCGACGCAGACGCAGGCCGCCAGCGCGTTCCTGAGCCACCGGACGCCGGGCCGGCATACGGCCAGCCCGACCAGGAGGCTCAGAAGGGGCAAGAAGGGGACGAAGTACCTCGGGAGATGCACGATGAAGCTGAAAGGCAGCCAGCATCCCAGCGCGAACCAGCCGAGAAGTCGCGCCCGATCCGGCAGGCGCACGAGGGCCAGAAGCGGCGCCAGCGCCAGCACCACCGCCCCCAAGGAGTCGGCCGGCTTGCCTTGATACAGCACCATGCGCCAGGGAGCGAGCAGATACTCTCTCGCGTATCCCCACAAACCGAGCTTATCCCACTGGAACGTCGCCCCGGACCCGAGGTATCGCCAGCCCGGCATGACCTCCGAGGCGGAAGCCCAGAACTCGTGCAGAAACGGGAAGATGGGGTTGCGATAGAAGACGATGTTCTTGATCACCCAGGGCAGCAGCGTCAGCGCGCCCGTGCCGAACACCAGGCCGAGTTCGCGCAGGCCGCACCGCAGGCCCGCGTCGGAGCGCCGGAGACCGAACAGAAGCGTCAGCAAGGCGAAGGGCAGGGCCCAAGCCAGGTACTTGGTCGCCATGGCGAGCCCGAGACACAGCCCGCAGACGACAAGCCAGGCCTTGCGCTCTCGAGCTCGCTCGGGACTCTCGAGGGCCGAGAGGAAGGCCGGGAAGCACAAGAGCTGATAGAAGCCCCAGCCGAGCTCGATGGTGCTCATGTAGGAGACCGAAGCCGCGGCCGGAATCAAGCTGAAGATCGCGCCGCCGGCCAGTCCCGCCACCGGAGAGCCGAGCCGCGTCCCCAGCCCCACCAGGGCCACGACGATCCAAGCCAGGAAGCTGAAGTTCAGCAGGTGCGCCACGATCCCCCAGCGGTCGAGGACCAAGCCCCAGCCGTAGAGCATCCCCGGGATCGACGGAACGCCCGAAAAGGAGTTGTCCGGCGTCGGGCCTATCCGATGCCGGAGAAGGTAGAGATTCGGCAGGCCGAAATGGTATTCGAGAGAGTCGTAAAAAGTCTCCGGCACGAGCGCATACGGCAGCAGTAAGACCAGGTGAACGAGGAGGAGCAGGGCGAAGGCCCATACGCGCCAGTCTCCCCGGAACGGGGCGAGGAAGGATCCGTCTTTCGCGGGGATCCCTTTCCGGAATTCCCAGAGAGCGTAAAGCCCGCCGGCGATCAGCAAGGCCAGCAGGAGGGGCCGGTAGAGGAGCCCGGCTAATCCCAGGAACAGGAAGAGATACGCCCAGGCCCCGGAGCCGAGGGCGAAACTGAAGGCCAAGCCCTCCCAAGGATTCGAGAAGCGCAGGCCGGCGGCCCGGCACAGGACCAGCCCGCATCCCGCGAACACCACCGTCAGCCAGGCCAGTCCGGCCAGGTACAGCAGGTGCCCGGCCAACGCCCCGACGGACATCTCCCAATAGGGAACGACGGCCGTCAGCAGACCCCGTTCGAACAACGCCTTCACGTACTGGTCCACCGCGCCGTGACGCGCCGTCAGCACGAGAGCGACGACGGTGAGCGCCAGAACGAAAGGCGCTGGAATGCGGAGGTCGGCTTCTCCGGCGGGCTTCGCCATCACGAACGCCCCCATTCTAACAAATCCCCCCGGACGCGGCTTTCACCGGCTCGACACGCCCCATCTCAAAGTAATAAGTTAACCCCGGACCCCAGTGCCGGGCCCCTGATCCGAGTTACTCAATATCGGTGCCTATCGGTGCCTGGCACCGATATTGAGTAACTCGGATGCCGGGCACGAATGCTGACTTTTGAGGAGCGGATGCCATGAAGATCCACGCCTACGCGGCGAATAAAGCCAAAGGGAAACTCGTTCCCTTCGTTTACGACTCCGGCCGGCTCGGCGCCCACGACGCCGAGATCGAGATCACGCACTGCGGGATCTGCCACTCGGACATCCACCTCATCGACAACGACTGGAAGGGAAGCAGGTACCCGCTGGTCCCGGGCCACGAGATCGTCGGGACCGTCAAGCGCCTCGGACCGGCCGTCCGGCGCCTTGCCGTGGGCCAGCGCGTCGGCGTGGGCTGGCAGTGCGGGGCCTGCGGGTCCTGCGACTGCTGCGTCCGCGGAGACGAAAACCTGTGCGGACGAAGCGCGGCGACCTGCTACGGGAACCACGGAGGCTTCGCGGACGCGCGCCGGGTCGACAGCCGCTTCGCGTTCCCGATCCCGGACTCCCTCGACTCGGCCCAAGCCGCGCCGCTGCTCTGCGGAGGCATCACGGTCTACTCCCCCCTGGCGCATTACGGCGTGCGCCCATCGATGCGGGTCGGCGTCATCGGCGTCGGGGGCCTGGGCCACCTCGCTCTCCGGTTCGCTCGCGCGTTCGGCTGCGAGGTGACCGCCTTCTCGGGCTCTCCGGACAAGGAGGGAGAGGCCATGAAGTTCGGCGCCCACCGCTTCGTCCCGAGCCGGGACAAGGATGCCCTGGCCTCCGCGGCCGGCTCCCTCGACTTCCTGCTCGCGACCGTGCCGGCCGACCTCGATTGGGCGGCCTACATGGGCGTGCTGCGGCCGGACGGCAGGCTGTGCTTCGTAGGAGCGATCCCGAGCGAGGTCTCGCTGCCCGTGTTCTCCCTCATCGCGGGACGGAAATCGGTCTGCGGCAGTCCGATCGGGGGGCGAAGGACGATCCGGGAGATGCTCGAATTCGCCGCCCGCCACCGGATCGGCGCGCAGGTTGAGACTCTCCCCATGGCGCGGGCCAACGAGGGGGTCCAGACGGTCCGCCGCGGCAAGCCCCGCTTCCGGATCGTCCTGACAAACTAGCCCGGATTGCGAATTTTCGGTCACAAAACCCCTCTGTAACAATAATTTTATTGACTTTTTAAGGTTTTCCCCCTAATCTAAAGGATGGCACCCCGGTGGTGCCGCCCGGCCTTTCAATGGAACAGAATCCGAGACCCGCGTCCGGCAACGTAGACGCGATCGATAACCTCGATACGGCCAAGATGACCCTGCGCTGGGCGCTGGAGCGCATCCACACGCTCGAGACCCGCAATCAGGAGACCCGCAAGCAGGCGGAGGATGCCCGCGCCACTTTGGCCGCGCAGTCCCAGATGGGCCAGGAGCGGGAGGCGTTCCTGACGGGCCGCGAGGCCTATTACGACCGGATCGAGAAGCTCCTCTCCGACTACTGCAAGGGGACGCTGGACCTCAAGAAGCTCCTCGCGCGAGAGCAGGAACTCGCCCACCGGACCCGGGCCCTCGAGACCCACCAGAACCAGATCGAGAAGGACTTCGACGCCCGCAAGCACGAGCTCGAACGCCGGTTCAAACGGCTGCAGGTCGAGGGCGAGGTGCGCGGCCGCCAGCAGGCCGAGGGCGTGGAGCGCACGCTCCAAGAGCGGCAGGCGCAGATGGACAAGTCGTACGTGTCCCGGGAGCTGGCCCTGCGGTCGACCGAAGCCCAGCTCGAGAGCCGCGAAAGGACGCTGGCCGACCGGGAAGCCAGGACGGAGCAGCAGCTGCGCGCCCGGCAGGAGGAACTGCGAAAGGAGGCGGAGCGCACCGAGACCGAGTTCCAGCGGCGCCTGGCCGAGCTCCATGAGGGCTCCCGCCTGAAGATGCGGACTTGGGAGGAGGAGCGCGCCCGCGCCGAGGAGCGCGAGCGCCGGTCATGGTCCATCGAGAAGGCCCATCTCCTGGCCCAGGTCCGTAAATGGGAGGAGCTCAACCGGGAGTCCGTGGACCGCCTCGCGGAGCTGGAGTCCGGGAAGATGGCCGACGGCAGGGACTATCTCCAGAAGATCCGGGAGCTGGAGCAGCGCTCGGAGGACCTCCAGGAGGAGACCCGCAAGCGCCAACGCCACCTCGACGCCCAGCGCCAGATCGTCTTCGAGAACATGAACCTCCGCCAGATCGAGGTCTCGGGGCTCGAAGACGCCCTGGTCAAGCGCTTCGAGGAGTTCGAGGCGCACGAGCGCAAGCGGGAGCAGTCCTGGAAGGACCGGGAGGCGTCGCTGCGCACGCGGGACCGCCAGGCGCACGAGAAGGTCTACGAGAGCGACGCGTACGCGGCCGAGCGCGCGCAGCGGATCGACGAGCTCAAGCGCGAGCTCATAGAGACCGTGCGCGCCTACCGCGAGAAGCTCGCGGCGCTGGGCCGCTCCAAGGGCGACGGGCGGGAGCCGGGGGAGGGAGGCTAGCGGCATGGCCGACAAGTCCGGCGACGGCATCCTCCACCTCACCGAGGTCTTCAGCCGGCTCGAGAAGCTTTGCGCCAGGCTCTGGGACGAGGACCGCACGGCCGCGGTCAGGCTCCAGGCCCTGCTCGAGGAGTACCGGGACGAGGTCGACCGCGCCGAGAAGACCGTGTTCTCGCTCAAGACGACCGTCGCTCATCAGAGAAAGGGCCTCGAACGGGAGGTCCACGCCGAATACAAGGGGAGCCTGCAGGACCTGCAGCGCCAGCTCGACGAGGCCCGGGGACACGCCAAGTCCCTGGAGGAAGCCCTCGACAAGGCCCTCACGCGCGAGCGCGAGAAGGCCGAGGAGCTGCTCGCCGTGCTCGAGGACAAGGAGAAGGAAAGGACCGAGTTCCAGCAGAAGCTCCTCGAGTCCGAGTCGGATCGGGACATGGCCCGCGCCGAGAAGATGCAGAAGTTCCTCCAAGACCTCCATTCCAAGGAAGAGGCGCTGGAGAAGAGCTGGGCCCAGCGCCGCCGCACCCAGGAGGTCGAGCACGAGAAGCTGGTCAAGGACCTCACCGAGAAGCATCTCGAGCAGGTGCGCGACCTGAAGCAGCGCGCCCTGGAGCTCGAGCGCGAGTACCTCAAGAAGGAGGAGGCCCTGCGCGAGGCCCAGCAAGAGACGCGCAAGGAGTTCGACGCGCGGGAGAGCAGGCTCGCCGACCGCGAGGCGGAGGTCCGCCGCGTGGAGGAGGCCCTCGAGAAGAACCGGCTGGGCCTGGAGTCCGCCTGGCAGAAGAAGCGCCTCGAGCTCGACGACATCAAGCGGAAGCTGCGGGAAGAGATCAGGAACGTGGTGAGCGAATACCGAGCGAGGCTGGGCTCTTAGCCCCCCGGAGCGAGCCCGCCCGGGCTTGAGCGAAGATGCCAGATAACTCCGATCCCGAACGGCTGCTGAGAGTCCTGGAGAGCTTCGACGCCAAGCTCGCGGAGATGGACCTCGAGCTCCAGCCGGAGCATGACGAGGCGCACGCCAAGCTGCGCACCGAGATCGACAAGCTGACCTCCGAGATCGACTCCCTGGAGCGCACGCGCCATGTCCCCCTCGTCCCCCGCGCCAGGCTCCCCGGCCGGCCCGTTCTGGCCGGCGTCGCGGCCGCGCTGTGCGTCGCCGGCGGGGTATGGATCTATCGCACGGCCTCCAAGCCGGCCCCGCCCCAGGTCGAAGCGCCCCCGGCCCAGGCGGCCGTCGAGCCGTTGGAGCCCCTCGCCGAGACCGTAAGCCTGCCCTTTCCGGCCTCCGCGCCGACCGGCCTTTTCGTCGAGCACGGCAGCTACGCCTCGGTGGACCGGGAGAGCGGGCTCCTGGTCCGGCTGGACCCCGACAGCAGCCGGCTCTTTCAGACCACGCCCTTCCCGAACCCGGACGCCGCGGGATTGAGCCTGGGGCGAGCCTGCGTGTGGAGCACCGACCCGAAGAGCGGCATGATCCTGCTGCACCACCCGAAAACGTCGGTCGTCCTGGAGGAGTTCAGAAGCCCGGGAGAGTCGCCTTCCGCCGTCCACTGGGACGGCAAGCAGCTCTGGAGCTACGACCGCCGCACCCGCAAGGTCTACCGGCACGCCTTCGACAAGAGCCTCAGCGTGATCACGGAGGCGGCGGTGAGCGAGGCTGATCCGGTCGGCATCCACCGAGACCGCGACCATCTGTGGGTGTTGGACGCGGCCTCCCGCAGCATCGGCCGCTACCGCATCGGAGACCGGCTGGAGCCCGCCGGCCGGGCGCCCATCGGGCCGCATCTTCCCGAAGGCGGCAGGCTCTCGGGCTTCTCCGTGAACGGAGCCTGGGCCTGGATCATCACGCAGAAGCCCGCGGCCCTGCACCGCGTGGACATCCGCCGCATCGAGTTCCTTCCGAAGAAAGGCTGACGACCCGGTCCCTCGATTCCCGGCCGTCTCAAAAACCCGCCGCCCGCCCCGCCCCAAGGCTCGCCGCTGACAAGTTTAAATAAATATGCATTATCAATGCTTTTTTTAATTCCCTGTCGGCGCGCTGTCATTGACTTGTCCACAGACCCCGGCTATACTGGATTGACCGCGTCAGGCAAGCCTGAATCGCGGTCCAAGACGGCTCCGCGGAAGGAACGCTGAAGGCGTATAGGGGGCAAGGATGAAGAAACTTCTGGCTCTGGGCATGATGCTCTGTTGGACCGTTTCGCCGTTTTCAGGCTACGACGTCGGCGCCGCCGCGGCGGCGGACACCGACGCCGACGGCATTGAGGATGCGGCCGATAACTGCCCGGCCGTCCCTAACTCCGATCAGACAGATTCCGACATACTCCCGTTCACCCTCGTAAACGGCTCGCCGGAACATCAGCTCTTGATAGGCCCGTGGCCTTCGACCGGATTCTACGATGTGGACAGTCACCAGACAGGAATAGAGAATACGGATCCCTCTGCGGGAGCCGACTATGGCGGACTGCAGTGGTTCGACTATACGAGGCCGGGCGACCTGACGGACTTTAATGAAATATTCTCTCCCAATGATGATGTCTATGCGTACTCCCACATCTACCTCCACATCCCGGCCGAGCGGACCGTCCGGTTCAAGATAGGCTCCGACGATTCCGTCAGGCTGTGGGTCGACGGCGACCTGGTCCACAGCAATTCCGTGGCCAGGGGTTGGTCGTGTAATCCCGCCTACCAGGACCAGGTGGATGTGGAGCTGACCGAAGGCTGGCATAAAGTATTGTTCGCCGTCTCGGAGGGAACAGGGGGCTGGGGACTCTGCTACGGCATCTTTGACGCATCGAACGACCCTCTCGACCTGAGTTACGCCATGCGCGTCCCGGACGGATTCGGCGACGCCTGCGACAACTGCCCGGCCATCCACAATCCCGACCAGACCGACAGCGACGGCGACGGGGCCGGGGAGGTCTGCGACAACTGTCCCGCCACGCCCAATCCGGAGCAGATGGACTCAGACGGAGACGGGATAGGAACCCTTTGTGACGACTGTCCCGATGATCCGGTGAACGATCCCGACGAGGACGGCCTTTGCGCCGTTGCCGACAACTGTCCCACCGCCCACAATCCAGCTCAATCGGACAGCGACGGCGACGGGGCCGGCGATGCCTGTGATAACTGTCCCGCCCTGTTTAACCCTTCGCAGGAAGACAGCGACGCCTACCTATTCCAGGACGACTTCGAGGACGCCTATTTGGGACCTGAATGGAGCGCATACGCCTCCGCCGAAGCGTATTTCCCCGAATCCGACGGCGCGATGCGGATAACGGCCGCCGGCGCCGATATCTGGAACTATGCCGACGAGTACGGCGCCGTGTACACATCCGTCACCGGGGACTTCGACGCGGTCGTCAAGGTGGAGAGCCAGCAGGACACGCACCAATGGGCGAAGGCGGGCCTCATGGTCCGCAACGACATGGCCGGCGCCGGAGCCTCGCCGGGCTACGCCGTGATGGTCGTGACTCCCGGAAACGGGTACGCCTTCCACTGGGATTCCGACGGGAACGGATTCCTCGACACCAGCGTGAACGCCGGAGCGTCGGTCTATCCGAGCTGGCTTTTGCTCAAGAAGCGCGGCACCGTCTTCTCGGGCCACTACAGCACGGAGGGTCCCGAAGGCCCGTGGACTCACGTCGGGACCGCCGACGTCTGGACGGCCGAGCCGGTCCAGCATGTGGGGATGGGCGCCACCTCTCACAACACCGGCGTCCTGTGCGAGGTCGTGTTCGACGACTTCACGCTCTCCGGCGCCGGCATATGGGACGGCGTAGGCGACGCCTGCGACAACTGCCGGTATACCATGAACCCGGACCAGTCCGATTCCAACGCGAGCTGTCCCGCGGCGCCGTTCGCCTCCGATCCGCAATGCGGGGACGCCTGCGAGCTCACGCCCTGCGACGACCCGGACGAGGACGGTTACGGCACACCCGGGACCGTGCTCCGCGGCTGTCCGGGCTCGACATACCGGGCCGACAACTGTCCCGCCGACGAGAATCCCGGCCAGCAGGACACGGATTCGAGCGGGATCGGGGACGCCTGCAACGACGCCTTGGACCAGGACGGAGACGACTGGGAGGACGACCTCGACAACTGCCCCGCCGCCCCGAATCCTTCGCAAGCGGACTCCGATCCATTGGTCGTCAAGGACGATTTCAGCGATGGCTCCCTGGACCCCGGCTGGAGCACGTTCGCTTCCGCCGAGGCCGATTTCACCGAAGCCGATGATAAGCTGACGATTACGGCCGCCGGCGCCGACATCTGGCGAAACAACGATGAGTACGGCGCTGTGTACGCCTCCGTCACGGGGGACTTCGACGCGGTCGTCAGAATGAAGAGGCAGGACTACACGCATCCGTGGGCCAAGGCCGGTCTCATGGTCCGCAACGACATGACCGGAGCCGGAAGCTCGCCGGGCTACGCGGTGATGGTGATGACTCCCGGAAACGGATACGCATTCCACTGGGATGCCGACGGAAACGGGTTCCTGGACACCAGCGTGAACATCGGCGGCTCGGCCTATCCTAGTTGGCTTAAGCTCGAGAAGCGCGGGACCGTATTCTCGGGCCGTTACAGCACGGCGGGCCCGGACGGTCCGTGGACTCTGGTGGCCGAGGCCGACGTGCCCCAGGCCGCCGCGCGCCAGGACATCGGGATGGCCGCGACATCCCACAACGCCGGCGTCCTGGGCGATGTGGAATTCGCCGACTTCACACTGTTAGCCCCGATCGCGGGCGACGGACTCGGGGACGCCTGCGATAACTGCCGGTTCGTAATGAACCCGGATCAGACGGACTCGGACGGGGATTGCCCCGCCATGCCCTTCGCCCTCAACCCGCAATGCGGGGACGTCTGCGAGGGCCTGCCGTGCCAGGATCCCGACGATGACGGGATCGGGGACCCCGGGACCGAGCTGTGGGGCTGCCGCAACTCCGTGAGCCAGGCCGACAACTGCCCGGCCGCGGCCAATCCGGGTCAGCAGGATACGGACTCGAGCGGGATAGGCGACGCCTGCAACGACGCCGCGGACGCCGACGGGGACGAATGGGAGGACGGGCTCGACAACTGCCCTGCCGCGGCGAACCCCTCGCAGCAGAGCACGCCCTCCGTCATTCTGGAAGACGATTTCGATGACGCTTCCATGGGCGCCGAGTGGAGCCCCTTCGCTTCGACCGAGGGGGATATCGCCGAAGAGGACGGAGCGATGCGGATAACGGCCGCCGGCGCCGACATTTGGACGGGGTCTGACGAGTTCCGCGCCGTGCACACGGGAGTGTCCGGGGATTTCGACGCGGTCGTCAAGGTGGAAAGCCAGCAGGACACGAATCAATGGGCGAAGGCCGGGGTCGTGGCCAGAAACGGCATGCCCGGAGCCGGAGACTCCGCCGGATACGTGATCATGGTCGTCACGCCCGGGAATGGATGCTCCTTCCAGTGGGACTCCGACGGGAACGGCTTCTTGGACGCCTGGACGGAGGCGGGAACGACGAGCTATCCGACCTGGCTGAGACTCGCGAAGCGCGGGACCGGATTCACGGGCTACTGCAGCGCCACAAGCGCGGAGGGTCCTTGGACTTATGTGGGCAGCGCCGACGTATCGGCCGCCGCCCAGGACCAGCGGGTGGGGATGGTCGTCACCTCCCACAGCGCGGGCGTCACGAGCACGGTCGTGTTTGATGACTTCACGCTCTACGAGGCCGACGGCACGGGAGACGCCTGCGACTGCGACGACGACGGCATGTGCGCGGCGTGGGGACCCGGCACGAGCGGCTACTGCGACGCCTCGACCGAAGGATTGACGGACCCCGACTGCGTCTACTGCACCGACGCGGACGGCGACGGCTTCGCCGTGGAGGGCGGCATCTGCGGGGCCGCGGACTGCGACGACGCCGACGCGGCCGTGCATCCGGACGCGGCCGAGGCGTGCAACGGCATAGACGACGACTGCGACGGCTTGACGGACGAGGGCTACCCCGACTTCGACGCCGACGGGATGGCGGACTGCGTGGACCCCGACGACGACGACGATTCGGTGCTGGACGCGGATGACGCGTGCGCGCAGACGGTCGCGTGGTTCGCCCCGGGAGGGCTAAAGCCCAACCACTACGACGCCTCGAACATGGACATGGGGGCCGCCTTCGGCTGCGGCTGCGACCAGATCCTGGGCTGCAAGCCCGGAGAGGACAAAGGGGAGCTCAAGTTCGGCTGCTCCGCGGGGACGATGAAGGTGTGGACGAGCCGGAAAGGCTGGGCCGAAGGTTGTAAGGCCGACTGAACCCGGGCGAGAAGCTCAGGCCTTGCGCTCGCGCAGGCGGTCAGACGGTGGTGAGAATAGGAGGGATCTATGACCCTTTTCAGAACAAGAATCGGCTCCACGCGCGGCTCAGCCCTTTCCATGCCGGCCACGGCCCGTGGATTGGCGATATCGGCTTTGGCCGCCGGAGCGGTGCTGGCCTTCGCGGGCGCGGCATCCGCGGCCTCGGTCCCGCTGAACTATACGAGCGGGGCCAACGTGACATCTCTTATCGACGACGGCTCCCATCTGTGGGTCGGGACCTACGGGGGAGTGACCAGGCTCGACAAGACCACCGGCGAGATGACGCGCTACGACGCCGCGAACTCCGGCCTGCCGGACAATATGGTAGCGGGCCTGGCCAAGGACATCAACGGGGACCTGTGGATCGGCACGGACAACGGCCTGGCCAGATTCGATGGAAGCGATTGGACCGTCTACGATTCCGGCAACTCCCCCATGCCGCGAAACGACGTCACCTGCCTCGCTGTTGAAGCGGACGGCACGAAATGGATCGGCGTTTTCATGGGGGGGCTGTTCAAATTCGACGGAACGGACTGGACCGTCTACAACAAGAGCAACTCCGGCCTCCCGGAGGAGTATTTCCGCTCGATGGTGATCGACGCGGACGGCAACAAGTGGCTGGCCACCAACGGAGGAGGCCTGGCGAAGTTCGACGGGACGAATTGGACGGTCTACAACACAGCCAACTCCGGGCTGCCGAACGACCGCGTCGACTCTCTCGCCATCGACATCGACGGGAGCCTCTGGATGAACAGCGGCGGATTGACGCATTTCGACGGATCGAACTGGACTCACTATCATCCCGGCAATTCCCCCCTGCCGCACACCGCGGTCCGCTCCATCGACGTCGCGAGCGACGGCACCAAGTGGATCGGCACCTACAAGGGACTGGTGACGTTCGACGGCTCGACCTGGACCCGGTACGACACCGACCATCTCGGCATGGCGGCTACCGACGGCTGGACCTTGCCGGACAGGGACGTCTGGACGGTCCTCGTCGACGCCGCCGGGGTCAAATGGCTGGGGTTCTACGGAGGGTTGGCGAGCTACGACGGTGCGGACTGGTCCGTCTACAACGTCGGCACCTCATCCCTCCCCGACAATTACGTCACATCCATCGATATCGACGCCCAGGGCGCCAAATGGTTCGGCACCTGGGGAGGCGGCCTCGCCAAGCTCGACGGATCGGGTTGGTCCGTCTACAACAGCCTGAATTCCGGCATCCCGGACGTGGGCAACGTCACATGGGTCCTCGACACGGATATCGATGGATCCGTATGGATGAGGGTGGGGAGCGACCTGGTTCTCTTCGAAGGAGCGGATTGGACCATCTACGGAAGCGGCGGCCTGGGCTACTTCAGGGACCTGGTCGTCGATCCCAACGGGGTCAAGTGGATACTGATGTCCGACGACGCCGGCGGCAAGCTGGTGCGCTACGACGACGTCAACGTGAGCGTCCACCCCATATCCGATTCCGGGCTCTATTACAGCTACACCGCCTATCTCGCCGCCGACGCGGGCGGAGCATGGATCGGGCTCCCGCCCAGCTCGTTTTGGGACGGCAGTCAATACGTCCCGGTCCCGGGAGGCCTGGCCAGATTCGACGGGGCGGCCTGGACGACCTATGATCTATTGGACGCCGGCCTGCAGTCCGAAGCCGTCTACGGCCTCGCGGCCGACGACGCCGGAGGCGTCTGGGTCAGCCTCCGTCCCGCCTGGGTCTTGGACGGCGACGAGTGGATCGAGGTCGGCGGGGGGATCGCCAAGTTCGACGGCACGGATTGGACGGCTTATGATTCCAGCAACGCGCCCTTGCCCAACCATTCCATCACGGACCTGTCGGTCGATCCGAACGGGAACCTGTGGGGCTTTTCCTCGGATTGGGAGACGAACACGAACCACCTGGTCACGTTCGACGGCACCCAATGGGGAAGCTTCATCCTGGGCAAGGGCCAAGTGCCCAACAGGAGGATGAACGCGTACGCCGTCGACGGCGACGGCGGCCTTTGGGTCGCGACCTGGGGCGGGGTGGGCTACTCGACCCTCGCGCCCCCCACCGTCGATGACCTCGATGAGATGGTCGAGGAGCTCGACCTGCCCGGGACGGTCGAGTCGAGCCTTGCGGCCAAGACCGGCAGCGCCCTCGCGTCGCTCGAAAAGGGGAGGAAGAACGCGGCCGCGAACCAGCTCAACGCCTTCATCAACCAGGTGAAAGCCCAGAGGGGCAAGAAGATCGCCGAGGAGGACGCCGCCGAGCTAATCGCGACCGCCCAGGAAGTCATCGCCGGCATCCTGGAATAGCGGCGCGGGAGCCGGCGTCCGCCTCCGAGCTTTGCGGCGTCGCGACGCTCAGGCCTTGCGCTCGCGCAGGCGGCGCTCGAGCTCGCCGAGGCCCATGACGCGCCCACCCTCCTCGAGCACCTCATCGGCGAGGGCGCCGTCGCCCGTAACCACCACCACCCCGCGCCCCGAAGAGAGCACGCGGCGCGCCGTTCCCAGGATGGCGGTGTCGGCGTGGCCGTCGATGGGGAAGCGCACGTGGACCGGCGGATCGACGCTGACGACCGGACGCCGGGGTCCGTCGAAAAAGACCTCAACGCGTATGCTCTCTAGATAGGGAGCGGCCAAAGCGCTCAGGCGCCCCAGAAGCTTCGCGGTCCGCGCCTCCTCGACGTCCGGGAATCGCGGGTCGTAGGCCCCCCCCCGCACCACGTTCGTCCCGTCTATGAGGTAGGTCCTCATGACTTCCGCCGGCGGACTAACCGTCTGCCGAGCGGCGGAGGGATGCGACAAGGATTCATTCGGCCTTTCGCATGGCCGGACGGCTGAGGCGCGGGATGACGAGGCGCACGGCGCCGTCGTTGAAGCGGACCTCGTTGACCCACTCGCGCCGGTTGTCGATGAGCTGGACGGACTTGGAGAGCACGCGGCCGGCCCCGTAGGTCCCGTGCACGACCACCTCACCGGGCTCGAAGACCTCCGCGGCCGGCAGATCCGTCGAGCGGCGCCGCGCCGCCGGGGGACGGACGCGAGACGCACGCGTTGAAGGCTCCCCGGGCGCGCCGTCCCGGACGAGAGACGCGTCCGAGGGCATGGGGACCGCTTCCGGAAGGTCCGTCCCGTCCACGTGATGGGCGTTCTCCAGAAGCGTGAGAAAGACCTGGAAGCCGGCCGAGGCAGCGGAGTCCGACATGGCCTCGCCGGCGGACTCGGCGGCCTCGGTCAAGGCCTTGCGGGAGCCCAGCAGGACGACCTTGGTGCGCGCGCGGCTGACCGCGACGTTGAGGCGGTTCGGATTGAAGAGGAAGGCGGCGAGGCGCGCGAGGTAGCGCCGGTTCGAGCTCGTCAGCGAGATCACGACCATCTCGCGCTCCTGGCCCTGGAAGCGCTCCACCGTCGCGGCGTTCGTCCCCCCCCGCCTGCCGAGCAGGAACCGGATGCGGTTGCACTGCGCGCGGTACGGGGCGATCACCCCGATCTCCTCGGAGGGGATCCCGCAGCGGACCGCCTCCCTCACGATGGCCACGGCCCAGCGGGCCTCCGGCTCCGAGAGGGCGCGGCAGTCCGAGTGCGGCACGTCCAGGAACACGAGGCTGCGGTCCGGACGGAAGACCTCGGCGAACGGCTCAGCGGGCGGCAGCGTCAGGCGCAACGCCCGGGACTCGGCCTCGGGAGTGGGCGCGAGCGCGGCGTCGTAGAAGCAATCGCTCACGATGGAGCAGAGCTCGCGGTTGAGACGCCGCGTCTCGGTGAGCATGAGCGGATCCCCGTAGCGCCGGCGGACGAACTCGATCGTCGAAACGCGCGCGAGCGGGTCGCACTCCTCATCCGGGGGAAGCTGCACGACCGGGGGAAGCTGCGCGTCGTCGCCGATGAAGACTACGCTCGGGGCCAGGAGCCTGGCCCCGAGCGCCAGCACCAAAGGCGCCTGGCCGGACTCGTCGAAGAGGACGACGTCGAACAGGCCTTTAAGGACCGCCCCGGACCGGCTTCCCGCCGCCTCGGGGGAAACCGTCGGGATCGGAACGCGTCCGCCCGAGGCCGCGAGCATGTTCATGCCCGCGTACACCGTCGCGCCCGCGATCAGGGGCCGCTTCCCGTACGGGACCCGCATGGCCGCGTGCACACCGGCCGGCAGCCCCTCGTTGTTTCCCCGCGAAGCGCCCAGCTTAAAGAATCCGTCGTCGAGGAGCTCCCGCATGGATGCGTCGCTCTCGGCCATCCGACCGCCCACCCAGTAGGTCTCCGCCAGCGCGTGGTGGATCGCCTGATGCGAGACGGCGGTGATGAGGACGCGCCGCCCGCGCTCGAGCGCGAAGTGAAGCGCGAGCCGCGCCAGGAGATGCGTCTTGCCCGATCCCGGCGGGCCCTGGACGGCGAACCAGCGGGGCGCGCGGCAGGCCCTTTCGAAAGCCTCCCGTATGCTGCCTTCCAGGCCCTCCGCGAACCGGGACGCGCAGCCGTTTTCCTCATAGGACGACGCCCCGGCCGGCGCGGCGTCGACCCCGGCAGGGGCGCCGTGCCGGACGCCCTCCGGTGCGGCGTTGGGGGCCGGCGCCGGTTCGGACCCGGCCAGCCAGTCGGCGAAGCCGCTTTGCTCGGCCTCGCGCAGGATGGACAGCTGCACGTCGAGCAGGTCGAAGACGTCCTCGTCGAGCACCCACGGCTCGGCGCTCTCGAAGGCCTCCGGCTTGGACACCTGTCCCGAGAGACGCAGGACGTACTTCTTGCCGTCGTAGCGGTCGTCTACGAGCTCAAGGATCGCGAGGGGCTGGCGGGCATCGCCCCGGCTGACGCGCACGCGCGTCCCGGGCCGGAAGCGCGAATCGTTGCGGCGGCAGGAGAATACGAAGAGCCTCTGCTTTCCCTCCTCGACGCCGGTGTAGAACACCCGGTCTATCGCCGACCCGGACGCCGTCCGATCGTCGACCGGCCGGTCGTATTGCGCCTCCCGGCCCTGCTGGTGGGCCTGGTGCTCGCGCTCGAGGAAGCTCCGTAAGGACGCGACCTCGCGGGTCTCGGGCTCCCAGCCGAGCCCGGGCGCGAGCGCCTCCTCGTCCATGAGGCTCAAAGAACTTCCAGGAGCGCGAAGTGCAGGTACTCGGTTTCGGGCATGCTCAAGAGGAACGGATGGTCCTTGGCCTGGCCGCGGACCTCCATCACCCGCACCGTCTTCTGCGCCTTGCCCGCCGCTTCCCGAAGCATCTTCAGGAAGCTTTCGCGCGACACGTGGTGAGAGCACGCGCTCGTCGCCACAAGCCCACCATGGGGCAGGCACCGGAAGGCGTTCGCGTTGAGGCGCGCATAGGCCCGAAGGGCCTTCGGCAGGTGCTTCTTCGCGGTGACCAGGCTCGGGGGGTCCAGGACCACGATATCCGGCCGCAGCCGCCGCCGGGTGTCGGAGAAATCCGCCAGCACCTGCTCGGCGTCCCCGCACTCGAATTGGCACGCATCCTGAAGCCCGTTGAGGCCGGCGTTCTCCTTCGCGAGCTCCACGGCGTTCTCGGAGCTGTCGAGCCCGAACGCGCGGGCCGCCCCGCCTCTCGCCGCGCGCAGCGAGAAGGCCCCCGTGTAGCAATAGAGGTCGAGCACGACGCGATCCTTGACGTAGGGCACAAGCGCTGTCCGGTTGTCGCGATGATCGAAATAGAACCCGGTCTTGTGCTGGCCCGCCGGGGCCACGTGGTACTTCAGCCCCGCCTCCTCGATCAGCACCTTTTCCGGGACCTCCCCCCAGAGCGTCCGACGCTCGGAGTCCAGCCCCTCGAGGGCGCGCACGGGATGGTCGTTCTTCAGGTAGACGCCCTTCGCGCAGACCGTATCGACCAGGGCCGTCTGGATGTCCTCGAGCCGCCTCTGCATGCCGGCGGCCAGGACCTGGACCACGAGCACGTCCCCGTACTTGTCCACGATCAGCCCCGGCAGCCCGTCGGACTCTCCGAACGCCAGGCGGAACGACTCCACTTCCCCCAGGTGGCGCCGGCGCATGTCGAGGCAGGCCTGGAAGCGGTCCCGGAAGAAGCCCGCGTCGACCGAGACGGCCGCGCGCGCCAAGAGCCGGAACGCGATCAGGCTGCCCGGGTTGAAGAATCCCATCCCCAGAGCCTTCCCGCGGGAAGTATGCAGGACCGCCAGCGTCCCCGGCTCGGCCGTCTTCGGGACCTCCTGCAGTTCGTTGGAGAACACCCACCGGTGGCCCCGCAGCAGGCGGTCCTCCTCCCCGGGCTTGAGCGTCAGCGAGATCGCGTCCGTCTTAGTGGTCATCGTTCCTCCCCTTCATGGGTTCGCGACGGAAGAGCGCCGCAGGGCAAAAACCGGCTCCCCCACTTGTACGCGGTACTTCGCGGCGAAGTTCCCATCGCGCACGGAAAGCTCGACAAAACCGTAGGACCCCACGAGCGCCAGCGGTCCGCCCGACGGGACCGACGCGTACGCCCTCCGGAGCGGTCCCAGGGCCAGGCCGCAGGCCTCCAGCGAGACGTTCGGCCGCAGGTCCGCGGGCCGCAGGTTCGTGACCGCGTTGCCGAATCCGTCGAACGCGATCACCTCCCCCCGCACTCTTCCTCCCCGGCGTCGCGCCTCCGGAAACGGCAGGCGCACGAGCTTCCTGCGCCGCGGGCCGAGCTCGCTCGGCGGCACGCCGCACGCGAGCGCCGCGGCGACCGGGGCGAAGATGTCCCGGCCGTGAAACGTCCGGCTGACCTCATCAAGAAAAAGGCGGGCGTTCGCGACGCGGCGCACCTCCCGCAGCGGCTCGACGCGGGACGCCCAGCTCAGCAGCCCGTTGTCGGGCGCCAGGAACTGCCCGCGCGCGCCGCGGGCCCAGAGGATCGCGCGTTCCGAACCGACCCCGGGGTCCACGACGCAGACGAAGAGGGTCCCCTTCGGGAAATAGGGGACGGCGGCCATCAGCCGCAGAGCTCCCGCGCGGACATCCTGCGGCGGGACGCCGTGGCAGAGATCGACGACCCGCGCCCAGGGGCAGCGAGCGAGGATCACGCCCTTCATGATCCCCGCGAACGGGTCTTTGTGCCCGAAGTCCGTCAAAAGGGCGATCACCCCGCTCACAGGATGCCTTCGCGCTCGAGTATCCGCCGCGTCGCGCGGCCGTAGCGCGCCAGGTCGAAGCAGCGCTCCAGTTCGGCCCCCGGAAGGCGGCGCCGGACCTCGGGATCGGCGGCGAGCGTGTCGCGCAGCGGCCGCCAGCCGCGCCAGGTCTCCATCGCCGCGCGCTGGACGACGTCGTAGGCCTCCATGCGGCCCAAACCCTTGTCGATGAGCGCCAGGAGCACCCCCTGGCTGAATGCCAGGCCCAGCGAGCTCTCCAGGTTCTTGCGCATGCGCGCGGGGTCGATCACGAGACCCCGGAGCACTCCGGCGAAGCGGTGGAGCATGAAATCCAGAAGGACCGTCGCGTCGGGTAGCGCGACGCGCTCAACGGAGGAATGGCTGATGTCGCGCTCGTGCCACAACGCCACGTTCTCCAGGGCCGCGGACGAATGGGCCCGGACCAGGCGCGCGAGGCCGCAGAGGTTCTCGCAAAGGACCGGGTTGCGCTTGTGCGGCATGGCCGACGAGCCCTTCTGCCCGCGCCCGAAGGGCTCGGATACCTCCAGGACCTCGGTGCGCTGCAGGTGACGGATCTCGACGGCGAAGCGCTCGATCGCGCACGCCGAGAGCGCCACCGCCTGGAGATAGGCCGCGTGCCGGTCGCGCGGCACGACCTGAGTGGAGACCGGCTCCGGCCTCAGACCGAGCTTTCTGAGGACCGCCGCCTCGAGGGCGGGGGAGGCGTGGGCGAAGCTCCCCACGGCGCCCGAGAGCTTGCCGTAGGCGATATGCCGCCGAGCCTCCTGGAGGCGGGCCGCGTCGCGCCGCGCCTCGGCGTGCCAGCCGGCCAGCTTCAGGCCGAACGCCATCGGCTCGGCGTGGACGCCGTGAGTCCGGCCCGCCATCCACGTCGCCGCGTGCCGGCGCGCCAGCGCCTTGATCCGGATGGTCACGGCCCTCCAGCCGGCGAGCAGCAGATCGGCCGCGTCGCGCAGCTGAAGCGCCAGAACGGTATCGAGGACGTCGGAGGAGGTCAGGCCGTAGTGGAGGTAGCGGACCACCTCGGGAGACCCGCGGCGCAGCGCGGCCGAGACCACCTCGAGCAGCGCCACCACGTCGTGGGCGCTCTTGGCCTCCTTCCGCCTGACCTTGGCCGAAAAGCGCCCGCGCCCAGCCAGACGCCGGAACGCCGCGACCTGCGCGGCGGGGATGCCCTTGGGCCGGGCGATCGCCTCGATCCAAGCGAGCTCCACCTCGAGCATGCGCCGGATGCGCGTCTCCGGGTCCCAGATGCGCGCCATCTCCGGGCGCGTGTACCGCTGGATCATGACTCGCCGGCTATCGCCGCAGGCGCCCCCCCCTCTTCCGGCAGGGTCACCGGCAGGCGCCGCGCGCAGAGCTCGCAGTCGTCCGGAGCGACCACCGGGATCGGGAAGGAGACGAGCGCTCGCGCGGGCACCGGGAGGGAGAGGGGGCCCATCGAGCGGTCCACGATCGCCGCGACACCCACGACCTTCGCGCCGTAGGCGGCCGCCAGAGTGACGAGTTCGCTGGTCGTGCGGCCGGCCATGAGGACGTCCTCCACGACCAGCACGCGCTCGCCGGATTTGAGCCGGAAGTTGCGCCGCAGGCCCATGGCCGGACCCCCGGCCGTCCGCTCGAAGAAGATCGAACGGCAGCGGCGCACGCGCGCCACCTCCTGCCCGATGACGACCCCGCCCATCGCCGGCGAGACCACCACGTCCACGGCCTCGGAAAACTTCTTGCTCAGGGCCTGCGCGATCTTATGCGCCAGATGGGGATACTGCAGCACGACGGCCGGCTGAATGTAGATCGGGCTGTGCAGCCCCGATGGAAGCCGGAAATGCCCCTCGAGGATCGCCCCGTGCTCCTGCAGAATGCCGATGACGTCCAGCTTGTTCATGCGTCTCATTCAGTTCCTCCCGCAGGAAAGCTTCTCGTCCAGCGCCGGGAACAGCAGCACGCGCTGGAGCCCGGCCGCCAGCGCGTTCTCGATGTCGTCGGCCTGGATCTTCCGCGTCTTGAACTTCACGTTCGGACGATTGAGGTCGTCCTCGATGGTGATGTCGATGGACGGCCGCCCCTTAGTGTCGACGAGATAGTACGAGAGGTTCCCGCGCGGCTCCGGGATGCGCAGCAGGACGTGCAGGTCCAGCTTCTCGGTGGGGAAGTCCACCCGGCCGTCGGTGAACGAGACGAACTGCCCGCTGTCGAAATGCAGGTAGCGCACGTCGACGATGCCGCGCTCGGCGCCGAACTCGCCGTAGGTGCGCGTGAAATCGAGCGTCTTCGGAACGGCGGTATCGAGGCTGAGGTCCGACTTGCGCTGGATCTTGTGCATCTCCACGAACGGCAGCAGCAGAACGTTCACCACGGGATGGGCCTTGCGCACCTTGGGGACGTCCATCACGCGCCCCGGCCCGAACCCTATGCGGAAATGCCCGTTGACGTTCTTCAGCCCCCGCGCGATGTCCTTGAGCTCCCACAAGACCTCGACGTTCTGGGTGTCGAAATTGGGGCTGTGCGCCCGCGACATCCGCACCCGGCCCGTCAGGTCGGGGAACCTCTTCGGGATGGCGTACTTGAACACCCGCGCCCAAGGGAGCCCCTTCGTGACCGTCTCGCCCTTCTCGGCCTTGCGCAGGATGATGAGGTTCTCGATCGCCGCGTAGAACTCGTCGATCCGCAGCCGGTCCACGTTCCCGTCCACGTAGACCTCCTTCGGCGCCGCCACGTTCTTGACGCAGCCCGCCAGCCGGAACCGGGACTCGTTCCACGTCACGCCGAGCTTCGGCACGACCATGTCGCCTTTTTCGATCCGGAACTCCAAGTCGATGTCCGATAGGGCGTTGCCGTAGGCGACATAGGTCCCCCGCGGCACGCGGACATCGATGGAGCGCAGGCGGTCCTTCCCACGGATCGTGATATCGGCCTTGCCTATGCGTTTCCCATTCTTCAGGTTCGTCGAGAAGCCGCGCAGCTCGAGCTCCACGCTCTCGACCTCCGGCTCCGCGAAGGACCCGGCCAGCTTCAACGACCCCGCGGCCGTTCCCTCCATCCGGCGTTGAGCCCAAGGCGCGTAGACGCCGGCCGCCTTCTCAAGCGGGAACTTCGGCGTCCGGACGGTAAGGCTCAGGCCGCGCTCGTCTAGGTCGACGCGCCCCGAGGCCTCCAGCAGCATCCCGCCGGCCGAGACCGACAACTCCGACACGCGGTACGCCCCGAAGCCGGTCGCGGAGGCCGGGGAGGACGGCGCGGTCCCGGTCGATGCCGAGGCCGACGCCGAGGGCGCCTCCGGTCCCAACCGCAGCTCCCATCGGCTCGGAGGGAGGTCGATCCCCTTCGGGACCGCATGGTAGCGCGAAAGGACGGCGGAGGTGAGACGCGGCAGGTCGAGCGTTATATCCACCACGGGGCGGAGCAGGTTCCGGACGGTACCCTCCGCCTCGAGCTTGAGCCCGTCGACCTCGACCGCGAGCCTCTTGGCGGAGACCTCCACCTCCCCCGGCCGGAAGCCGCCCAGCGAGACGGAGCCCTTGAGGTCAACGGCCGCGCGCACGAGCTTACCGCGGACCCAGCTCTCGTTGCGGAAAGTCATCTGGACAGTGAACGGAGTCTCCGGGCTGAAATTCTTGGCCTGGAAGCGGACGCCATCGAAGCTCAGGTCCAGCCGCCGGGGAACGTCGCGCACTCGCAGCTCGCCGCGCTCGATCGAGATGAACTCGGCCGAATGCAGCGGCGGGACCGCCGGGCTATCCTTCACTCGTGCCGGCCGTTCCGGGCGGAAGAGGATATCCTCCAGGTTCCAGACACCGTCGGCGCGGCGGACGAGCTGGATGCGAGGAGACATGAGCAGCACGCGGCGCAGCTCGACCCGTCCGAACAGCAGCGGCCACAGCTTGAACTTGGCGAGCAGGAAGCGGCTCGACAGGAATACCTCTCCCCCGAAGTCCTCGGAATCCTGAACCTCGAGCCCGCTGACCTTGACCCCCTGGTGCAGCAGCAGCGTGACGTGATCGAGACGCACGGGGCGATTGAACGCCTTCTCCAGCTCCCCGGCGATGCGCGACTTGAGGGCCTCCGGCGTCACGAACACATTGACGGCGACCGTGGCGGCGACGGCCAGCGCCAGCGCCGCCGCGCCGGCCCCCACCGCGGTCCAACCGATCCAGCGCGTCCACGTCCAGGAGCCCTTCCCGGAGGACTTGGCCTTCGCCTTCTTGCGCGCCATAATCGTCTATTCTAGCTCATTTCGCGCGCGTGGGCACATACGAGTACGCGCGTACGGAGATTCGCCGGGCGGATTTCCGGCCGTGCGCGATCTTGCGGCGATGAGCCGACCTAAGCGAGCAGGGTCAGGACGCCCGCGGAAAGCACGGGAAGCCAGAGGTTGTCGTCGAGGGGCATGGGAAGGTACTCGACGAGCGTCGCGACGACGGCCCCGGCCCAGAGCCCCGGCCCGCGGATGCCGACGGCCCAGCCCGCCGCGAGACAGACGGCCAGACAGGCCAGCGAGCCCTCGAGGCTCTTGCGGCGGCCGAAGAGACCGATCTGGACCCTTCCGATCGCCCGTCCGACGAGAGCCGCGGCCCCGTCGCCGAAGGCCAGGTAGAGGATGGCGGCGGCGACGACCGTGGGGCGCGACCCGAAGGCCAGCATCGTGAACCAGCAGCCGAGCGTGGTCCAGAAGACCCCGCTGACGCGGCGATCCTCGTCCGCGCGATGGATCCCGCGGAAGAAGCGCATGAGCCGCGCGTTGAAGGCGGGCCGGCGCAGGCGAAGCACCTCGAGGCTTCCCTCCAGGAGCGCCCAGGCCCCCACCGCCCAGAGCGTCACCCGCAGCCCGAGGAGCAGATACGCGAGAAGATACATCAGGCTCAGGCAGTGGAAGGCCTTGCGCTGGATCTCCAGGCGATATCCCGGGCTCAGAGGCATGCTCAGCCCACCGCCGCGGAGAACGCCGCGCCCCCCCGGCGCAGGAGGCCGGCCGTCTGGCGCCAGAAGCCCGCGGTCACGGCCGCGACCCAATTCAGGCTCGAGGCCAGCGACACGGCTTCCGGGAACAGGCACTTGAGCGCCGCCAGGAGCACGGCGCCGTTGAGCAACGCGATCAGGGCGATCGAGAGGGCGATGCCGGCATGGTCCAGGTCGCTCTGGTGCGCGACCCACAGGGAGCGGGCCGTATGCACGAGGTGGAACGCCAGGGCCGCGCCCATCAGCAGCAGAAAGGCCTCCCGCGCGCCGGGAGGCGGGCCGGCCCAGAGGACCAGCCGATACGTCGCCACGAGCGCCAGCGCGTAAAGGGGGATCCAATACGGCGCCAGCGCGATGAAGGCGTTCATGTGCGAAAGGTCCACATGCCCCTTTTCGGCGCGGACGACCAGCTTGAATACCTTGCCCCCGCCCATCCATACCGCCATCGCATGCGTGAGCTCATGGGCGAGGACATACAGCGGCTTGAGGCGGAGCACGCCGAGGGCGTAGGCGGCAGCGTACCCGCCGAACCCGCCGAGGAACCACGCGGTCGCGGAGGTATGCGCTGAGAGATCCCCGAAGGCCCGGGCCGCGGCCAGCAACATGGCGGCCGCGGTCGGGATCAGGGCCAGCCCGGCGACCGGCCGGAGGACCGCCGACGCGCTCCGGAGGCGTCGCCGGCTCATTCCAGCATGTAGTCTTCGTAGGGGATGTTCTTGCCGTCAAGCTCCCGCTTCCAGAGCTCCTTCGCTTCGGCCATCTTCTCCCGGGAGGCGCGCACCCATCGGCTCTCGGGCGGGGAGAACAGCTCGACGGCCGTCTTGTGCCAGTGGTAGGCGTATTTCAGAGAGCTCTCGGCCACGGCCTCGTCACGCCGGAAACGCTCGAGCTCCAGACGCTGCCGGTACTCGGTCTCGACGAGCTCTCCGGCGGCCTTCCGCCGGTCGAGGATCTCCTTCTCCCCCAGGAAGCGCGCCTCGAAGAAGGCCTTCTTGGCCTCGGGACGGCGGTGCCACTCCATGTACTTCTCGCCCTCGAGGTAGGCCGAGCGAGCGCGGAGGACGAGGTCGACGTAGACGAGCCCGTAGACAGCCAGAACCGCGCAGACGACGACTGCGGTCCAGCGGAACGCGCGGCTACCAGCCGCTCGAGAGAGGGCCCCTGTCGGTCGTGCGGCGGACATCGGGAGGACGCGTCTTGAGTATCCGGTGCAGAAGCGCCCCTAGAACGGCCGGCT
This sequence comes from Elusimicrobiota bacterium, assembly GCA_043819795.1. GTDB lineage: Bacteria > Elusimicrobiota > Elusimicrobia > UBA1565 > UBA1565 > JBDREN01. The sequence continues at coordinate 22,456 of JBDREN010000131.1, read as the reverse complement.
TGATGGGCTTCTCCATGTACTCCCGGACGTTCGACTCTTGGCGGACCATCTCGACCGTCTCCCGGTCGATCCGGCGCCCCGTGATCACGAGGACGGGGGTGTTCCGCGCGTCGCCCATCTGGAGCTCCTTGAGGACCTCGAAGCCCCCGATGCCGGGAAGCATGAAATCAAGTATGATCAAGTCAGGCGTCTGCGCGTCGATCTTGCGAAGCGCTTCCTGTCCGTCGGACGCCCGCTCGAAGCGAAAGCCCTCTTTCTTGACCATGTGCTCGAGCAGGTCCAAGAGGCTCTCATCGTCGTCGACGATCAGGACCAGCTTATCCTTGGGATCCGCCATGTCCGGCGGTAGAGTCAGTTCTTCTCCATCCATCCTAATGCTCCCGTCCTCGCTGAGTTTCAGATTCTCAAACCGGCGCCGTCGCCGCCCCGGGGGATCCTAGGCGACATCCGCGGCCGAGCCCTTCGGCGGCTGCGTCTTCAGAAGCCGGTGCAGCAGCACCAGGAGCTCGTCCTGGTTGATCGGCTTGCTGAGAAAATGGGACACGTTCGGGTCCTTCTTGGCCTCCATGAAAGCCGGATGCTTGGCGTCATGCGCCGTGATGACGATGACGACGGGCATCGGGTCCCCGCCCTCGCGCATCATACGCAGCACGTCCACGCCGGTCTTCGTGCCGGGCAGGATCAGGTCCAGGAGCACCGCGTCCGGCTTGCGCCGCAGCTTGAAGACGGCGGCCTCCGCCGACTCGGCGCGCAGCACCTTGAACCCGTCCCGCTGCACGAGGATCTCGAGGAGATTGAGTATGGCCTCGTCGTCGTCGACGATAAGGACCGTCTTCGTCTTGGGATCTAAGAGATCTCCCTGGGCGTTTGACACGGTTCCTCCAACCCCGGCTTTCGGCCACGGAAAAGGTACAAAAAAGAGCCCCTTTCTGCAAACGGCTCCGCGGCCGCCCTATAGATTCGTCGTGACGAGCGTCTCCGTGGTCTGCACCCCGTGGATGCCCCGGATCTCCCGCACGATGAGGCCGCTGAGCTTGTCGATGGTGTCGGCCTCGGCCGTGAGGACCGCGTCCCAGGAGCCGAACGTCAGGAACACATCGGTGATGCCCTTGATCGTGCGTATCTGGTTCATGGCCTTCTGCTCGAGACCGGCGATCAGCTTGCACAGAACGAATGCTTTCATCTTCCCCTCCTCCCGGCAGTCCGCCGGTGTTTTACCTTTTTTGATTCCATTTGTCTTGGCTATATTTCTCTTGCCGGAGACGCTCGGCGGCGGCCGCCATGTCGGGCCGGGGCGGGCAAGGCATGAACAGGGCCGCCCACTTCAGGCTGAACCCCTCCACCAAGGCCCGGCGCATCCGCTCGGGCGGGACCGAGAAACCCGCCGCCCGCATCGAGCCCTGATAAAGCCCCACGCCCTTACGGCGCCGCAGGGCTCCGCCGAGCAGCTTGCTTCCGTCCTCGTAGACGAGGTCCTCCTGCTCGGGGCCGGCGAAGCATTCCAGGGCCAGGCCGGCCGGACGCCTCTCCGACGGCCGACCGGACAGCCGCGACGCCAGCATGTGCGCCTTCAGACCGAGGTGCGCCCCGTGATGGACGTCCCGGTAGATCCGCGACGGAGGCGAGAGCCGCGGCCATGGAAAGACGAACGAGAACGTGACGTCCCCGTCGTGCCAGACGATCCCGCCTCCCGTGCACCGGCGCACCAACGGGAACGTGACCCCCCCCTGCCGCCCGCGGACGGAATCCTCGACCTCGGCGAACCGCTGCGAGCATCCGAACGTGACTCCGTGGACCGTACCTCCGCGATAGAAGCGCGCGTGGCGCCAGCGGTAGACGCGCAGGGCGCAGGCGTCCGGCTCCAGAAGATCGAGGACGGCCTCGTCCAGCGCCATCTGGGCGTAGGCGTCAAGCGGGGGGCTCTCAAGCAGGTAGGCGCGCATGATCGAGCGGCTGCCGGAACGGCCGGAACGGCGCCTCGGCGGGCCGCCTCAGCTCAGGGGACGCCATGGCCGGCGCGGCGTCGACCCCGGCAGGGGCGCCGTGCCGGGCGACCTCCGGTCGGGCGTTTGGCGGCCGGCGGCTCACTGAGCGCCCGACTTCAGGAACTCCTGGTACCGGGAGAACTCCATGAGGCCGTCGAACTCGGCCGGCTCCGAGGCCTTGATGCGGAACAGCCACCCCTTTTCGTGCGGCGACTGGTTCACGAGAGCCGGGTTCTCGACCAGCTCTTCGTTGACGGCCGCCACCTCGCCGGAGAGCGGGGCGTAGATGTCGAACGCGGCCTTCACCGACTCCACCACGGCGACGGCCTCGCCCTTGGAGACGGCGCGGCCGGCCTTGGGCAGGTCGACGAACACGACGTCCGTGATCTCCTTCTGGGCGTGGTCGGACACCCCGACGGTCGCCTGGTCGCCATCCATGGAGACCCATTCGTGCGACTTCATGTAACGGCAGGTTTCCGGATTCGCCATAGATGCCCCCCTCTCAGGATGCGCCGCCCGCCGGGGGCGGCTTGTAGAACGGGAGCCGGACGAGCTCCGCCCGGAGCCGGCGCCCGTACGCCTCGACGGACACCTCCCGGCCCGGCTCGAGGTCCGGAGGCTCCATGTAGCCGAGACCGATGCCGGCCTGCAGCGTGGGAGAGAACGAAGCGCTGGTGAGCCGGCCGACCGCGCGGCCATCGAGGCTGACCTCCGCGCCCGCTCGGGGGACGCCCCTTTCGAGCAGCCGGACGCCGAACATCCGTCGCCGCGGCCCCGAGCGCTTCTGGGCCTCGAGGGCGGCCTTCCCGATGAACTCGCCTTTCGAGAATTTGACGACCCAGGCGCAGCCGGCCTCGAGCGGCGTATGCTCGTCGTCGAGGTCCGCCCCGTAGAGCGGATAGCCCGCCTCCAGGCGCAGCGTGTCCCGCGCGCCCAGGCCGCAGGGGATCAGGCCGAAGGACCCCCCCTGCGCGACCAAAGTGTTCCAGATCCGCGACAGGATGACCGTCGGCGCGATGATCTCGAACCCGTCCTCCCCGGTATAGCCGGTCCGCGTCGCCACCACACGCTGCCCATAGAGCTCGATCTCAAGCGCGCCGAAGCGCTTGAGAGCGGCGGACTCCGCGATGACGGGCGCGAGCACCTTCTCCGCCCGCGGCCCTTGGAGCGCGAGCATGCCGTAGTGAGTGCTCAAGTCCTCCAGGAATACCCGCATGCCCTCGGAATGGCGGCAGAGCCATTCGAGATCCTTCTCGGTCGTTGCGGCGTTGACGACGACAAGGAATCTGTCCGGAGCCAGACGCGACACGATCACATCGTCGACGACCCCGCCGCGCTCGTTGAGCATGTGGGAATACATGGCCTGGCCCGGGGCGAGGCGCGCCGCGTCGTTGGAGTTCACCTTTGGATGAACTCCAGGGCCTGAGGCCCCTGGACCGCGACCTGCCCCATATGGGACACGTCGAAAAGCCCGCAGGAGGTCCGCACCGCCTCATGCTCCTTGATGATGCTCGTGAAGCGGACGGGGAGCTCCCAGCCGTGGAAATCCACCAGCTTGGCCCCCATGTCCTGATGGATCGCGTAGAGCGCGGTCCGGCGCGGCGCGTGGGTGGAGGTCATCGTCGTATCCAGGATACCTTATCACAAACCGAGGCCGCAGACAACGGCTCTTGACGCCGTAACATCGGTGGTCTATCTTTATGACATGCGCTACTGGCTGTATCGGGACGACAAGGTCACCGGCCCGTTCGACCGGGAGTCGCTGCGGCGCTGCGAGGGCTTCTCGGAGGAGTCTTTGGTCTGCCCGGAGCGCTACCGGATCGGCGGCCCCGGAGACTGGCTCCGCGCGGCCGTGGTCCCCGAGCTCAGGGAACTGCTGCCCCCCTCGTTCCACCAGACCATGCCGGGCGGGGCCCTGAAGCCGGTTTGGTTGCCGCCGGAGCCCACCCTGCACGACGCCGCGTCCCTGCGTTCGATGCAGGAGCGCATCATCGAGCTCGAAGCCTTTCTGCGCGGGAACATCCGGACGCTGCGCTCCCGGGAAAACCGTTATCAGCGGATGAGCGAGGAGCTCTCGCTCAAGGAGCGTGCAATCTCCGCGTTGCGCGCGAGGATCGTGGCCGCGGAGGATCGGCTGCGCGCCATCTCGGACCTGCGGGAGGCCCTCCGGCGGACCCACGAGAAGATCGCCTCCCAGGAGCGCGCCGTCGCGGGCTTCGGCAAGCGCCTCGGACGCATGAGCCGGCGGGCGCGCAAGGACATGGGCAAGGCGGGCCGCGCGGCGGCCGAGCTGGTGGAGAAGGTGCGGGAGGTCCTGGAGGAGGCGAAGAAAGCCGTGGAGGACGCCCGCAAGACCGCGGAGGAAGCCGTGCGGACCGCGGCCGAGGCAGCGGAGGCGAAGGCCCCGGAGCCGCCGGCTCAGCCGCCTCCCCCCCCGCCCAAGGACCTGGGCCTGCCCGAGGCCACCATCATCGACGAGACCGAACTCGGTTTCTGACGTCTCCGAAAGGAGACGCGCCTTGGCCGCGGGAGACCTGTGTTCCGGATCCAAACTGGCGGGGACGCGATCACCCTGTTCTTCGCCGACCCGGCGCCCTTGACAGCTCTGGCGGTGCCGGCCATACTATGGTCCAGGTAGGAGGTCGCTTTGTCCCCTCTCTCAAGGTTGTGGTGCGCCCTGTTTTGCTTTGTCTTCGCGGCTGGGAGCCCGTGCCTCGCCGGCGAGCCGGCCCCGCCGCGCGACTCCGGTTGCCTCCAGGCCTACCAAGTCCCGGGATATTTGGATATCTGGAGCGTTTCCCGCAGCTCCTGGGCCGCGCTCTGCGAGAAGCATAAGAGCCCCGCCGAAGCTCTGGAAGAGGCGCGCAATCGCTTCATCGCCGCGTGCGTTGAGGGATCCTCACGCGCCATCAGGGCGGGCCTCTTGCCGGCCGACAAGGTGGCTGCCCTGTGTTCGGAAGGCAATCCGGGGAAAGCGCGGATCCCCAAGCCCCTCAGCCCCTCCTCCGGCAAAGACCGAGCCGGTGTTCCCGATCAGCGACGGGGGATGAAGAATTCCGCGGCCTTGATCGCGACCATCGATGCCAGCTTCCGGAAGCAACTACAGAACAGGGACATAGGCGCCATTTACGGGGAACGTGCTGGTTCCACGACCGGAGGCATTTCATCACCGTCCGGCGTCAGGAGAGCGTTATCCAGGCTTCGGCCCGCGGACGACCCGGACCTTCCGCTCCAGCCCGCCGGACATCTACGCGTCAAAAAGGTGCCCGGCGTCAAGCCCGACGTACCGGCCGGCCGGAAGGCGCGGGTGCGACTCATCCAGTCACGCATCGTCGCGGATGGGGTTTCCGGGGACGCGGTCGCGAACGGGGAAGAGGTGGTCGGCCTCATGCTGCGGGACGCCGACCCCGAAGTCTTGAAGAACCTTATCGACGCGGGGGTTCATATCTACATCATCCCGAAAGACAAGAAGCTGGTGGACCTCCCCCCCTTCGCCTATCTCAAAGGGGAGCGGACCTTCGACGGACGCCGGTGGGACGAAGTCCGGGGGATCGGCGACACCCCCCTCCCGAACGGCTCGGCGATCGCGGTCGGAGAAGAGAACCTTGTGTTGACGACCGGACTCGACTCAAAGGGATATCCGGCGCTTCACACGCTTGTCCATGAGTTCGGCCACGCGGTCCAACTCCATGGCCTGCCGAAGGAGCCCCCGGAATCCATAGAACAGCCCGGCCCTTTGTCGCGCACGGTCAGCGCGGCCCGCGCATTCCGGGCGGGACTGGGCAGTCATCCCTTGACCCGGCCGGATTGGATCACGGCCTGGACCGGGGCGAAGATCGCATACGCCGAGCAAAGGGAACCGTGCTCACTGCCCAGATCGAAGGAGCTCTATCGCGAGGCCATGGCCACCGAGACGAAGACAGGGCTCGGCTGGTACGCCGATGCCAACGATATGGAGTACTTCGCCGAATCGACGGGCGCCTATTTCAGCACCGGTTACACCAGCGACACGGGAGCCGACACTTCTCCGGCCTTGCTCCATGAGAAACATCCGAAGATGGCCAAGTTTTTGTACGCGGTGTACGGGCCGCCCAAAGCGGCCGGCAAATGAGCGCCCGGACTCATCCCATTGCGGCGTGCCTCGCGGCATTGTGCCTACTGGCATGCGCCGGGTGTTCACGCCCGCCCGCAAAACCAGCGAAGTCCGCCGATGCATCCGGTGCCAGCGGAGAGACGATGCACGAGAAGAAAGGCTGGAACGTCTTCGATAGACAGGGGACTCGCGTCCTTTGGATGAAGGACGAACCCGGGCGCCTGCTGAGCACGGCCTTGCCGCCTCCCGGCGCCAAGTCCCCAAGCCATCCTTTTCTGACTGCCCAGGCCTTTGTCCCCGGCGAAGAGAACCGGCTGCGCGAGTTGCTGGAGCGCTCCAAGGATTTCGATGAGTACGTCGTTCTTCTGAGAGAGAACGGCTACACCGTCACCGCGGAGGAGTGACGGATCGAAGCCCCGGGCTTGATCACGAAGACGCCGGCGCAGCTCGACACCCGGGAATACGCCGCGCGAAGTCTCGGCTGCCGCCGCCTCGTCCGCCGCCCGATAGTGCTCGTCATCATCCCACCGATCCGCCCATCGGAGACGGCCCCTTTCGCGCGCGCGCCCCGGCCCGGCCGACCACCGCATCCAAAACCCGCCCGTACCCGACGAACGGGAACAAACGGCCCTTCGCGCCGACAGAGAGGTCGTAATCCGTCGTCCGATCGTCGAAGAACCGGGCCCGTGTCGACTTATTCAAGGCGCTGACTCCTCATGGATTGCCTTCGGATAGTCCGCACTAATAGGATCCGGGAGAAGGGCCGGCGCAAGGACTAAACGAGGATGCGGCGCAGCGCGCGGCCGAGGCGGACCCGGTCCTCTTCGGCGCCGAACCTGAGGTCGCAGACGTAGTAGCCGTCCTCGTCGCGGTCCGCGTCGCGGACGTCGGCGAGCACGCCCTCGATCCATTCGCCGGGCAGGTCGAAACGCAGGCGCAGCCGCCACCCCCGCTCGACGAGCGAGCGCGTGATGAGACGCGCTCCGTCGGCCCTCAGCTCGAGGAAGCGCCCCCAGCAACGCTGCCGCGCCTCGTCGTCCGCGAAATCGAACAATACGGGGATGAAGCGCGACGAATCGACCCTCATCGCTTCCTCTTCGGGGGGTTCAGCGAGCCGTCGCCCGAAGGGCGAAAGGCGAGCGCCGATGAAACGGGGGGCGGAGCCCCCCTTGGAGAGCGGCCGAGCGGAGGCTCCGTCGAAAGCGTTCTATCCTCTCCGGAGCGAGGGGATCCGACGCCCCCCTGGCGGACTACCGGTCCGCCGGGCGGCGGAGGGACGCGACACAGAGCGATGAAGCGCGACGAGTCGACCTTCATGGCCGAAGGATCTTCCGGAGGACCTCTTCGGGGACCCGGTGGGCGAAGATGCGTCCGGCTCCCGCCCCCTTCCCGGCATTCCCCGCGTGCCGCCCGGTGGAGGGACCCGGCCGGGGCTCGGCCACGGTCCAGAAGCGCTCGCCGTCGAACGCGAGCCCGGTCGGGCTCCAGTCTCCGGAGCCGTATTCCGGAAGGGGCAGGCGCAGCGTCACGCGCTCCGGCTCCGCGAGGTCGTGGCGCAAAAGCTCGCGGTTGCCGGCGTCGAGCGACCAGAGCCCGCGCCCGTCGAAGGCCAGCGCGGCCGGACGGGAGCCCGGATAGCCGTAGCTGGCCACCACCGAAAGCTCCTCATCGAGGATCCTCTTGTGGAGCCGCCCCTTCTTATTGTCGCAGGTCCAAAGATAAAGCCCGTCGTAGGCCATTCCGACCGTCCGCGCCGCCTCGTCCTTGATCCGTTCGAGGATCGTGAGCCGGTCGTCGAGCATATGCTTGGCGAGGCCGGCCGGGGCTCCGGCGACCCAGAGCGCGTCGCCGGCGAAGGCCACAGCGCCCGGGACCTCGCTGGGAAGATGCCGGGTGCGCACCACGCGGAGGCCCCCACGGGCGTGGCGGTAAAGGGTCTGGGAGAACCAGTCCGTGATCCAGAACTCCTCGCCGTCGAACGCGAGCCCGGCGGGGTGCGCGTACGGCAGCTCCCACTGCGTCGGGGGCGCCTCCATTTCGGCGATCCGGACCAGGCGCCGGCGCCGCTCGATCGTGGCGTAGCCCACGGCGATCGTGAACAGCACAAGCGTCATCAGGAAATAGAACCATACCCCTTTCGACGTTTCCGGCGGCCGCATCACCTCGAAAGCCGTGCCCTTGAAGCGCAGAGCCTTCGAGAGGCACGCCGTCAGGTTCTCGGGGGTCCACGGTGGAGCGATCACCTCGAAGGCCCCGGCCTTGAGCAGCTCCAGCGCCCGCGGGGCGTCGCGTTTGGTGAGGGCCACGACCACCGGCATGAGCGGCGCCTCCCGCTCGAGCTCGACGAGGGCGGACTCCGCGACCGTCTCCGAGGGGTCCTGGGCGACTAGCATCGCCCGCGGCCGTTCGCTGCGCAGAAGCTCGAGACCGGCCTTCAGGTCGGAGGCGGACGCGGCGCGGTGCCCGAGCTCCTCCACCGCGAGCCGCAGCTCGCTCCGGGACTTCTCGTCGGCGGCGACGACGGCGACGACCGCCATCAGCGCGGCGCCGGGATGCTCAGCACGGCCCCCTCCACGGGCAGCCCCCGCTCGACCTTGTCGGGGTTGGCCTCATAGATAAGCTCCCAGAGCGTGGGGTCCTTGTAGTACTTCTCGGCCAGCGAGCGGAGCGTGTCCCCGGCCCGGACCTCGTGCCGCAGCGGGAAGCGAGGCCCATTCGCCTTAGGCTTCTGCTTGCTCTTGGGCTTCGGGACCGGCTCGGCCTTGATAGTGGGCTCCGGCTCCGGATGTCCGACATCGTACTCGAGGCGGTCGACCTGCTCCTCAAGCTGCCGGTACCGCTCCTGCAGGTCGCGCAGGCGCCGCTCCTCCGCCGAGATCTGGCCCTCCAGGCTCGTCTTGTCGGCCTCGGCAGCGGCGGTCCGGGCCTCCATGTCCTTCCTGCTGCGCTCGAGCTCGAGGATCTCGGAACGGAGGTCCTCCGCCTCGCTCGCGGCGGTCCCGATGAACCTCCCGTAGAAGGCCGGGGCCCCGAACCTGTAGTTGATCGACAGCTGATAGGCTCCCGCGGTGCGGGTCATTCCCTGCCAGGGGAACGTCATCCCAAAATCGACGATGAGCGGGGAGAAGTTCGCCCCCGCCCCAAAGGAGACCTGGCTCACGCCGTCAAGCGGCAGGCCCTTGCCGACGCGAAGCTTGAGCAGCCTCTGGTAGAAGTCCAACTCGACGCCGGGATAGAGCTCCGTCAGGCCCGGCCGGATGCGCAAGTCGCTCGCGAACGTCAGGCGCCGGCGCCAGCGGTACGAGGCGCCGAGATTAAACGAGGGGTTATCGACCTCGAGCTTGGTGGTGAGGTCGGTGAGCGAGGCCCCCACTTCCACCCCCCAGCCCACGTCCATCAAGGCCCCCATGTCCACGCCCAGGCCGACCTTGTTCCCCTTAGGGGACGGAGCGTTCGCCTGGACGATCTTGAAATTCCCGCCGACCTTCAGCGGCTTCTTCAGATAAAACTGACGCATCTGGATCGCGTGAGAGAAATGCAGCAAGAATACGGTCTTGTCGCCCCCCCCGCCCGGAGAACCAGAGGTCACCGTCGTCGTGCTTACGGCCGCCGAGCTGACAGTCACGGAAGAGAACGTCTTTCCGATATTGTCCTTTTGACTCAGGCGGAACAGCCCGGCGCCGACCGTGGATCCGGGCAGCACGGGAAAGGGACGGGTGTAGACCGCGGTATGAAACGACAGCATCCCGACCGGGGAGATCATCCGCCCGACGCTGCCGCCGACCTGCGCGAACGGGCTCTGCGCCAGGCCCGCCGGGTTATAGAACATCCCGAAGGGGTCGTCGGAAACGGACGTGTAGGCCATGCCCATGCCCATGGGCCGGGCGCCGGGGAGGACGTCGTTGAATACCGCGGCGTGCGCGCGCGCGGCGCAGGACAATCCCAAAAAGACCAGCAGAGGCCAGCGGAATGCGCCCCAAAAGGCCTTGCGAAGCGCGGTGCCGCGATCTCGGGTCGCTGTATGCTCGTTCACAGCGCGCCCATTATACAACAAAGCCCGGTCCCGGGACTCGAAGCATACTGACGCCGGTTCTTCGGCTCTTCGGCTTGACAATGCCCGGCGCCCGCGCAATACTGAATGGATACCCCCCCGAACCCGGAGAGATCGCATTGCATCAACAAAGCCGGCAAAAAAGCATCGCCGGACAGCTTCTGCTGCTGGTCGTCGTGCTCGTCGACATCGGTCTGATCATCTGGGGTTGGCACTGGTATCAGGGCAGGCAGGCGGAAGTCGACACTTCCGGTTTCGACATCGCGCGGACTCCGGACCATCACGCGACGCCGTCGGCCCTCCCGTCCGAGCGGCGAGCCTCGGTCCCGAGGGGCCCGGAGAGCTACGTAGTCAAGGAGCGGGGGGGCCTCCCGGGCCAGGCCCCAAGCGGAACGCGGGCCCCCGGCCGGAAGGCGGCCGGCGCGTCGCCGAATACCGGGGACTCCGAGAAGAGGAGCCGCAGGATCTCCGAGGCGGTGCGCTTCTTCCAGAAGTTGAAGAGATCCCCCCGGTTCAAGAACTCGAAGGTCATCAAGGAGTACAAGCGGGACTTCCATTCCTATCCCGACCTCCACGCGGTCAACGAGCGATACAAAAAGGACCAGGACGCGATCCGGCTGATCGCCGGCACGGTCACATCTCCCAACTTTCCGAAGCTGGTGAAGAAGTACCTCGGCCGTCCCGACATCCAGGACTTCATTAAGGAGGCGCTCGCCGCTCCGGCGGTGCTCCGCTCGGCCGGCATCTTCATGGAGAACGCCGACGTCAGCGCGGCCGCCCAGGACCTGGGCGTCCGCGATATGATCAAGTCCGCGCGGAGCAAGTCCCCGGACCCGCGGCGGGAGGGCTCTGAGACGCGAGGCCGGATCGGGGACAACCCGGCTCTCAAGAAGTACCTCGACAGGGAGGAGGCCGCGCCCGTCCCCTTGCGGTGAGTCGTAGGGGTCATTGACAGCCGCGGTTTTGGAGGCCATACTGGGGTGAATGGACAATAAATCGACCGCGATTCTTCTCGTCCTTTTCGGGCTGATGACCCTCGGCGCGCTGGGGGTCCTGTTCGTGGGGCTCAAGCCGTCCGGCGCAGGCAAGCCCGAAGGCGGATCGCCGGTCGCGGCGTCCGCGCCTCCCACCTTCCAGACGAAAGCCGCGCCTGCGGCCCACGCGCCGCAGGCCCCGTCGCAGCAGCAGTCGTCTTTGACCTTCGTCCAGAAGAGCGCGTCCTTCGCCGGCAGCTCGACCGGGGGGGATTCCTCGGCCGAGGCCAGAAAGGCCGCGGAGTCCGGCGACGCGAAGTCGCTCGTGCAGCAGCTCAAGCAGGACGTCCAAAGCGTCCCCGAGCGGCTGACCAACGCCGCGATCCGCGTCCTCATGCAGAAAGTCGTCGACACCGTCCACGAGATGCAGCCGCGCTGGTACAACGAGTTCCTCGGCGACAGGAACCTGAAGGCGATCGCGGACCGCTACGACGGCGACAAGGACTTCAAGGCCTTCCTCCGTCTGCTGAACAAATCGAGCGCCTTCCACGACATGCTGAGAAAGCGGAAGAATACGCCCGCGTTGCGCGCGGTGAACAAGAAGCTCCTCGGGGACGAAACGAACGGCCCCAAGCTCGAGCAGCTGTTCTTCGAGAACGGAAGCGACCCCAACGTCGTTAAGATGGTCCGGCTCTACGGGCGGGGCTCGGGACTCCCGGACGAGCTGCTGCGATACGCCGGAGTCGATCCTTCGGCGCCCAAGAAGGCGGATCGCCGGACCCGGAGGAAGAGGACCCTTCGCGCGAAGCCGAAGCTGAAGCCGACGAAGGGGTTCTCGGGCTTCGGCTCCTCATCGGACCGCGAAGAATCCTCGAAGGACTCCCGGCAACCGCAGATCCCCGAGGGGATGGACCCCGCTCTGCTCCAGAAATACCTGAAAAAATAGGGGAGCCGGGGAATCCGGGCTAACGCAGCAGCCGGCTGAACTGGCGGGCGGCGTAGGAAGGCATCCACGTCAAGTGGAGCAGCGCGCTGTAGTGGCCCCAGGGCACCCAGAGCTGGCGCGCGTCGGGGAAGGCCTCCTTCAAGCGCCGCGCGTTCTCGGGCGGGACCACGCTGTCGCCGCGGGCGTTGACGAGGACCACCGGTTTGCCGCGGTTCTCCTCCCGGTACTCCATGGGATCGATCCCGCGCCAGGCCTCGCGCAACTCCTCCTCCCGGATGCCGCTCTTCTTGAGGAAGGGGCCCGTCATGGAGCTGCGGAACACCAGGTCAGGGAAGTCCGCCCCCCCCAGAGCGAAGACGGCTCCGCGCGGGCGGCTGTCCACGGAGTACGCCGCCGCGCCGACGGCCGCCCCGAGGCTGATGCCGAAGAGCCCGATGCGCCCGCCGTCCACGAGCCCGGAGCCCCGCAGCCAGCTGATCGAACGGCGCGCGTCCGCGATCGACTGCCGGAAGTTTTCTCCCAGACGCCGCGCCGTCCGGGCGAGGAAGACTTGCCCGCTCGGGATGGATGGGTGCGGCCGCCGGTGGAACTGGTAGGGCATCTCGATCCACATCACGGCGAGCCCGCGACGCAGGAAGGCGTGCACGAAGCGCATCTCGATCCAGACGTTGGGCGCAGCCATGACCGGGAGAACCAGCACGCACGGGGGAAGCCCCCGCCCGCCATCGGGCGGGGAGACCCAGGGCGGGATCCGCGGCAGGTAGAGATGCCCCCAAACCGTGTCGTTGACCGGAAACGGGCTCTTCCGCGCGGAGGGGAAGCTCACTTCGAAGTGACTGTAGCGATCGGTCTCAGCTTTGAGACGGATCTCGGAAGGAAAATCAAGGCCGTCTCCGGCGGGGGCGCCGTGCCGGACGCCTTCCGGTCCGGCGTTGGCGGCCGGCGCGGCCAGGACCAACACGAGCCCCAGGCTCCATTTCAGGACGCTCTTCCGCATCGGGTCAGCCGCGTTGTCGTGAGCAGAGCGGCGTTTCCCGTAAATCCCTCTGGGGATTTCCGGGAAACGCCAAGACTTCATCCTCAGAATCCCATGACGACCGAGAAGGCGCCCTGATAGATATCCCTCGTCCCGGTGATCGTGGAGGAAGCCCCCATCGCCCAATACGAATATTCGCCCTTGAGGATGAAGTGGTCGCTCAGCTGCCAGTTCAGGCCCGCCGTATACTTCGTGACGCGCCGCTCGATGCGCGGCGCGACCGGATTATAGGCGGCGATCGACTCGAAGAACTCCCCGTTGACGGTCTGGTTCAGGAGCAGGTCCAGCAGGGGGCCGCGCCGGTACGCCCGGTTGTAGACCACGACGCCCGTTACGCGCCTGCCCCAGCGGGGAGCCCTAATGAGCGGAAAGGAACCCTGGATGAAGAATCCCTGAATCTCCTCATAATCGCGGACGAAGATGGTCGGCGTGAGAAGCGTGGTGCTCGAGGGGGCGGCTTCGAGCGGCGACTTGAAATGCGTGAAGCTGTGCATGTACTCCGCCGTGACATTGACGCCCTGATACTCGAACCCGAGGTCCACTCCGATCATCATGTAGTTCAGCACGGCCTCCAGCTCATACTGGCCGCCCATCGCCGACACGCCGAGCAAGAGACCGTTGAGGTCCCGCTGCCCCTCGGGGATCGGCCACGGCAGGTCCAGGTCCCCGAGCGCGAAGACGACGCGCCCTCCCGGCACCTTATTGTTGTTATTGTCGGCGAGGTTGTTGTTCTCGTGCCCGAAGTCGATCGACACCCCGTTCGGCGGAGGAGGAGGGATGCCGAGATTCTCGGGCGTGGGGAACGTCCTCTGGCGATTCGAGCTCTCGCTTAGGCCGTTGACCACGAATAAGGTCGCCTCGCTGGGGATGAACCACCTGTGCTCCGGAGGATAATAGGTGACCCGGGCGCCGATGTCGGTGTAGCCCGAGGAGAACGGCGGGCGCGGGGAATTGATGCGCACGACGAGGTCGAGGCTGTCGGGCGAGGCGTAGAGCAGGGGTCGCGTCACCGTCAGGAACATGTCCGGGCGGTAAAGCTCGTTGTGGCGCCCGAAGGGGACGAGGAACTTGCCGCCCCAGAAGGCCCAGCTCGGGAGGCGGTCGTAGTGGAAAAGGAAGCGATACAGGCTCAGCTGCCCCTGGCCGCCGGTCGGCATGTTGAACTCCATTAGAAACGGGACCCCGTCTAGGACCGGGCCGCGGACCCCGAAGTACATGTCGGCGAGATAGACCTCGTTCTGGATCTGGGTCTCGAACCCGGGCTCCCGCGGGCCCACGTTGCGCCAGTTGAGCGACATGCTGCCGTCCAAGCGCCATCCCGAGAAACGGGAAGGCCCTTCCGGATTCCCCGGCCCGCCCTCCGCGGCCCAGACCGGTGCGGCGTCGACCCCGGCAGGGGCGCCGTGCCGGACGCCCTCCGGTGCGGCGTTGGCGGCCGGAACGGCCGGCCAGAGCAGCAGGCACAGCGCAGCCACGGCCAAGGGATACGTCGCGTCATTCCCGCCGGCCTTTAAGGAAAGCGCGCCGCCCCGGAACGGAACCGAGCCCCGCCCCGGGCCGCGTTGACACCGATTTGGAAATGAGTTAGAATCCTCTCCGGAATCGAGCATGACTTCAGCCGTTTGGCCGCGAGTCTAGCAGTTTAAAGATTCCATGTAAATTCGGCTAATACATAGAACAGGGAGAAGGAAGGGACCATGCCACACGTCATCATTGATAAGTGCTTGGGCGAGGTCTACGCGGCGTGCGTAGATGTCTGCCCCGTGGACTGCATCCATCCCGGCGAGTACAAAGGCGAGAACTTCATGGTCATCGACCCCGAGGTGTGCATCGACTGCGGAGTCTGCTTGCCTGAATGCCCCATCGGCGGCATCGTGGGGTCCGTGGACGAATCTCCCGACTGGGCGAAGGTCAACGCGGAGCTCGCGCCGACGTTCAAGGACAATCCGAAAGTCACGCCGCGGCCGCCGAACGAAGCGCCCAAGAAGCCGGACAACGCGCTCGTAAAGTAGCGGCACGAGCCGGCTTCCAAAAAAGGCCGCGCGCAGCGCCGAGGGCGGTCGTCCACCGGCGCGGCGCGCGGCCTTGTTGTCCAACGGACGATGAGCAGAGCATGCGCAGACGCGGCGCCGCCTTTCTCCTGCTGGCGATGGCCCTCCAGGCCGCGCCGCGCGCGGAGGCCGGCGTGACCGTCGTGCACGTCTCCCCGCTCGACCTGCAGGGGGCCCGCATCGAGGGCCTCGCGCCCCTCCCGTTCGAGAAGGGCCTGCTCCAGGGCACCGGCGCGCTCGAGTCCCCCGTGATCGAGACCGCCTTCCACTTCGACGACCTCGTCGGGTCATGGAACGCCGATACCCCCCGCGGGGCCTCCGTGGAGATGGACGCCCAGGCGCGCCAGGGCGGGAAATGGTCGAAGTGGTACCGCCTCTCCCGCTGGGAGCCGGGCGCGCCGAAGAGCTTCGACCGGCAGCGCGACGCCAACGGCTTCGTCGCGGTCGACACGCTGAAGCTCAGCCGTCCGGCCGACGCGTTCCGCTACCGCATCCGGATGACCTCCGCGGGCGCGCGCGAGGCGCGCCTCACGCGGGTGGCCGTCGCCTACGAAAGCATCTCGCACCCGCCCCCCCCGTCGCCCCCCTTCGAGAAAGGACCCTGGGTCCGCGAGCTGAAGGTGGCTCCGCGCTCGCAGATGGAGCAGCAGAAGAAGTACCGGCGCGACATCTGCAGTCCGACGGCGCTGGCGATGGTGCTCGAATACTGGGGCGTGAAGCGGGACACGCTCGAGGTCGCCGAAGCCGTCCGGGACACGGGCGCCGGCATCTACGGCAACTGGCCCTTCAACGTCGCCGCCGCCGCGGCCTACGGCCTCGCCGGACAGGTGGCCCGATTGCCGTCGCTCAACACCCTTCAAGATGAGATCGCGGCCGGACGGCCGGTCGTCGTCTCAATCACGTTCAAGGAGGGCGAGCTGACGGGCGCCCCCCTGCCCCGGTCGCGGGGACACCTGCTGGTCGTGACCGGATTCACCGCTCGGGGCGACGTGATCGTCAACGATCCGGCGGCGCCGACGCGCAAGACGGTGCGCCGCGTCTACCGGCGGAGCCAGCTCGAGAAGGCGTGGCTTCAGAACAAGAACGGCCTCGCCTACATGCTCTCGGAACGATTCCCGCTGGAAGCCGTGGTCGGCGTGCCGACGGCCGACCTCCGGGCGCGCCCGCGCGCTTCCCGGCGGCTCAGCGCGACCGATCCCGCCCGGCGCTCCCAGCTCCTCTACGGCGAGCGCGTCCGGATATTGGAGGCGAAGGGCGACTGGGTCCGCGTCCTTGCCGTCGAACAGCAGCACCATCCGAAGCCGGGATCCTGGGGCGGGTACCCCGGCTGGATGCGCGCCGACGCCCTGCGGATCGCCCCGATCCCTTATCACCCCAACGCGGTGATCCGGGCTAAGCGCGCCGAGCTGCGCTGGCTCGAGGCCCAGGGCCTCGAGGAGAGCCTGACGCTCCCCCTGGGGACGGCCCTCCTCGCCGGGACGGACCGCGGCGCGCGCACGGACGTCCTCCTTCTCGACGGCCGCACGGCCCACGTGGATTCCGGAGCCCTGCTGCGGCTCGACGCGGCGGCGCGCCCGCCCCCCGACGGGCGGGACGTCCTCGAGGCGGCGGCCCTCTTTCTGGGCGACCGCTACGTCTGGGGCGGCCGCTCGAGCCTGCAGCCGAAGCCGGGATGGGGCCTCGACTGCTCCGGCCTCGTTCAGCTGGCCTACCGGTCCGTCGGCATCAGCGTCCCCCGGGACGCCCACGCCCAATACCTCAAGGCCCGCCCCGTGCGCCGGCGCCGGATGCTCCCCGGCGACGCGGTGTTCCTCACCGAATCCGCACGGTCGAAACGCGTCAATCATGTGCTACTCTATACGGGAGGCGACGGGCTGCTGGAGAGCCGCTCATCGGCCGGCAGGACCCTTCGCACCACGTTCGTCGAGCGCTTCGGGCGCCCGCTGACCGGCATGGAATCCGGCGACCGCGTCACGGACCGGACGCGCAAGAAGCCGCTGCGGCGGCGCATATACTTCGGAAGCTTCTTGAGCGAGCCATGAGGAAGGAACCCCTCGACACCCTCTACGACGCGCTGGAGTTCCTCGCCGCGATGCGGGAGTCCAACGACATCAAGGTCTGGTCCCGGCTGCTCGAGAAGACCGCCGCGGCCCTCGACGCGCCGGCCGGCGCCTACCTCTACTACGACACGCTCTCGCGCCAGCTCGTCCCCTTCTGCCGGCTCGGAGACGCTCCGCCGGAGCCCGACTACACCCCCGTCACCATCGGCGAGGGCTTGGCCGGATGGGTCGCCAAGTTCCACGAGCCGCTCCTGGTCACGGACACGGAGCACGACGCCCGATACGACAAGGACGTCGACCGCGCCCCGGGCGTGGAAGCGCGCTCGGTGATGGCCATCCCCCTCTTCGTCAGCCTCGACTTCGTCGGGGTCTTCGAGTACCTCTCCCCCCGGCCGGCGGCGTTCACGCCCGACGACCTCAAGCTCGTCCGCGCGATCGCGCAGCAGACCTCGCACACGATCCGCCGCCTCGAGCTCGAGAACATAGCCACCCGGGTCACGACGCGCAAGGCCAGCATCTTCGACAGCCTGTCGGGCGGGTTCGTGGCCGTGGACCCCAAGGGCCGGGTGATGATGTGCAACCCGGCGGCCCGCCGCATGCTGAAAATATCCGGGGAGCCCACGACGATGCCGATAGAGAAGGCGCTCACCGAGATCCCCGAGCTCGCGCAGGTCCTGCGCCAGACGCTCTCCACGAAGAACACGGTGAAACGCCAGGAGATACGGTGGTGGCGCGACGGCGATCCCCGCCTGCTCGGCTACAGCACGCTTCTCATCAAAGACACCCGCGGCACCCTCGCCGGCGTCGGCGCCACGTTCCAGGACATCACCCCGTCCAAGCAGTAACGCCTCGCTCCGTCCGGAGGAAACCATGGCGAATATGATGCTGGCGGCCGGGGCGTGCGGACTGGCCTTGTCGATCGGCGCGCTCGCCTCCGGGGCGCCATGGATCCGGCAGTTCTTCTACCTGCCCGTCTGGTGGTCCTACCTGATGCTCGTCGGGGGAGCCAACCGCCGGCTGGCCGGCGCGGCGTCGACCCCGGCAGGGGCGCCGTGCCGGACGCCCTCGGATTCGGCGTTGGCGGCCGGTGCGCGCCCCGCGGAGGGCGCCCCGTCCTGGATCGCTGACCGGCCGGGGACCTACGCCCGCATGGCGCTCTTCTCGGTCCCGGCCTGGCTCATCTACGAAGCCCTGAACCTCCGCCTCGCGAACTGGGAATATTGGGAACTGCCGGAGCCGCTGTGGATCCGCTGGCCCGGGTACGTCCTGGCTTTCGCGACCGTCCTGCCGGCCATCCTGGAGACGGCCGCGTTTTGCGCGACCCTGCTCCGGCGCGGCGTCGACCCCGGCAGGGGCGCCGTGCCGGACGCCGTCTCCGACGTGACGCTCAAGGCCTCTTTCTGTCTCGGCGTCGTCTGCCTGGCCCTCCCGATGCTCTGGCCCCGGCTCTTCTTCGGACTCGTCTGGGCGCCGGCCTTCCTCATGATCGAGCCGTGGCTGGCCCGCCGCCGGCCGCGTCGCTCGTGGCTGGCCTCGCTGAGCGCCGGCAAGGCCCGGGACCTCTCGGCTTTGCTGCTCTCGGGACTGATCTGCGGCCTTCTCTGGGAATCTCTGAATTTCTGGGCGGGCGCCAAGTGGAAGTACACCGTGCCCTGGCCCAAGGGCCCGAAGCTCTTCGAGATGCCGCTCCTGGGGTACCTGGGCTTCCTGCCGTTCGCCCTCGGGTGCTCCAGCCTCTGGCACTTCTTCGAGACCCGGTGGGAGACGGCCGCCCCCGCGGCCCGGGTCGCGGCGGCGGCGGCGCTGGGGGCGCTGAGCCTGCTGGCGCTCTGGGCCATCGACGCGCGCACGGTGCGCAGCCTCGTTCCGCTGGCGCGCCTGTTTGGTACAATATAGCCGGCCCCGATGGACCGTCAAGAGCTGCTGAAAGCGTCGGCCGTCGCCGCGCGCAACCTGCGCGCGAACCTCCGCCCTCTGAAGGGCCCGGACGGTCGCGAGCGGACCCTGCTCGTCGCCGGCCCCGGCAAGTACCATTCGGTCTGGACGCGCGACTTCTGCTTCGCGGCGGGCGGGCTGCTGGCCGCCGGGGAGGCCCGGGCCGTGCGGGACACGCTCGACGCGATCCTCGCGCGCCAGCGGCCCGACGGACTTCTCCCGCGCCTGCTGGACTCCTTTCATCCCGGCATGCGCTTCGCCCGCGCGGTCCTCGGCGGCCTGGTGCCCCTGAGAGAGCCCCTGGCCCCCAACTTCCTCTCCGACCAGCTCGTGACGGCGGTCGACTCCAACAGCCTGGTCGTCTGGACCGCGGCGCACTACGCGCTACGCGCGGATAACCTCGCCTGGGCCGGGCTCGCGCTTCCGAAGCTCGATCTCGCCATGGCCGCCTACGACGCCCTCGAGCGCGACGGCCTCGTCCATCAGCCACCGTGCTCGGACTGGAAGGACAAGACCCCCGCCCGCCGCGGCGCGGTGTTCTTCACGCAGCTCCTGCGCTGGCGGGCGATGCGCTCGCTCGAGGACCTCTGCAGGGCGATGGGCCGGGCCCGGACGGCGGCCACCTGGAAGGACCGCGCCCGGACCTACGCCCGGCGCCTGCACCGGGGATTCTGGGACGCGGAGCGCGGCTTCTTCGCGGACTCCCTGAAGCATCGCCTGCTGTCCTCCGAGGCCAACCTCGCCGCGGCCGCGTGGGGCTTCGCCGACGAGACGCAGGCCGCCGCCATCGTGCGCGCCATGGACCGCCTCGGGCTCTGGACGCCTTGGGGGCCGCGGACGAGCCAGCGATACCCTCTGCGCGGCAAGAGCCCCCTCATCATCCTGGCCGGCGTGCCCGGCTACGGCGACGATTTCGTCCGGCTCTGGATCTCGGCGCTCGCGCTGCGCGTCCTGCATCGCCTCGGAAAGCGGACGCTGCGCGACCGCATCGCGCTGGGGGTCTGCGGACTGCTCAACTCCTCCGGCCGGGTCTCCGAAGTGTACCGCCCCGAAGACGGCCGCGAGGTGCGCGCCTGGCTCTACCGCTCCGAGAGCCCGTTCAGCTGGAGCGCCGGGATGCTGCTCGAGGCCTTCCATGAGCTCGCGGCGGCCGCGGACACGCCGCAACAAGCCGCCCTCGCGGGAGGGGGGCGATGAAGACCACGCTGCTTCTACTGCTCGCCGCGGCCGTGGCCGCGCCCGCCTCGGCGTCGGCGGAGACGGACCCGCGGACGCTCTCCGGCATCTTCGACGGCTCGGGAGAGAAGGCGAGCCTCGATGCCTTTGAGCCCGCCGTCGCGCCCCCCGCGCCCGAGGGCGCGCCCCTCGAGCCGCCGCCGGAGCTGACGGACGCCCGCGACAGGTGGGGCAACCAAGCCCAGTCCGCGCTTCTCAAAAGCCTGCATCCGGAGTCCAACGAGTCCTTCACCTTCGCGGTCATCGGCGACGTCGAGGGCGGACGCTTCCCCTGGCAGCGGTGGTGGTCGCCGGGCAAAGACGCCTTCCTGCGACAGCTCCGGGCCATCCACGCGCAAAGCCCGGACTTGATCGTGCAGCTCGGGGACTTCGTGAGCAAAGGGACGGCCGAAAACTACGGCGCCTACCTCCGGCTCATCGGGGAGGAAGTCAGCCTGCCCATGTTCCACGTCATCGGCAACCACGACCGGTCGAGGCCCAACGGCGAAGCCGACAAGAGCCTGTACCGCGCCCTCTTCGGCGAGGGCGATTACTCCTTCGACCACAACGGCTGGCGCTTCGTCGCGGTCGACTCGTCCGACTCTCGGCTGGGCTCGGCGCAGCTCGCGTGGCTGGACCGGGAGCTCGAAACCCCGCTTCGCAAGGTCGTATTCACCCATGTGGTCCCGGCGTTCCTCGAGGGACGGCTCCAATCGACCGGCCCGGCGGACATCTCCGCCCAGTTCCGGGGCAGCGGGTTCTTCAAGGAGGGAAGCGAGCGCTTCGGGGAGATCATGTCCGAGCGCGCGGTCGAGCGGGTCTACATGGGCCACATCCACGCCTTCGGGTCCGCGGTGCACAAGGGCGTGCGCTATGTGCTCACCGCCGGCGGCGGCTCGCCGCTCTATCCGCTGCCTCCGGATTACCCAAAGAGAAAGAAGGCCCATTACCTCATCATCGAGGCCGGGCCCGACGGCCTCAAAGAGACCGTCCACGAGCTCGACGGGACATCGTTTTCCCTCCCCCCCGACCGCGGTCTCCTGCCGGCGGATTAGGTCGCGATGCGCCGGCGGCTGCTCCTGATCGGCGGCGCTCTTCCCGAACGGCGGGCTCTGTGGGATAATAGGACATGAGGCCGCTGCTCATCCTGGCTTTCCTCGCCTCCGGCGCCACGGCCGGCGCCGCGCCCCCCGGGGAGTCGATCGCGCGGCCTCCGATGGGCGCCCGCCTCACCTTCAGCAACGGCCACACGATGGACGGACTCCTCGTTTCGCTCGATGAGGGGAGCGTCACGGTCGAGGTCGATGGCGGGACGGTGTCGCTTCCCAGGAAGGCCGTCTCGCGGATAGTGGCGGGCCCCAACAAGCACGCCGAGCACAGGGCGCGCGAGGCGGAAACGGACCCTCGGGACGCGGCGGCCCTCTGGACCCTGGCCCGCTGGGCGGCTGAGAACGGCCTCCCCCTGTCCGCCGAGGCCGCGGCCGAGCGCGTGCTCCGGCTCGAGCCCGACCATGCCGCGGCGCGAGCCTATCTGGACCACGAGAAGGTCCGCGGCGCGTGGCTGAGGGGCGGAGCGGCTCGGAGGGACCTGGAATCGCGGCCCGAGGAGGCGGATGACCGCGAGCGCTGGGACGAGGATCTCTACACCGGGAATCGCGATGAAAGGCGGTGGGGGCCGCAAGAGCGGCCGTCTTTCACCTGGATCACGCTAGCCTGCTGTTCGGCCCCGGCCTACCGGCCCGCAGACTATCTCCACCGCTCCTTTTCGGGCTTTCAGACGGGGACCCCGCGCGCGGTCCCGGAGTCCGGCTACCGACGCTACCGGGCGGCCATCTCCCGCCGCCTCAAGTTCCCCCTGCCGGAGTTCTCTCATCGCCGGGTGATGTCCTTCCGCTAGCAGCCCGTGGCAAAAGTCTTCCGGGGCCTGCAATCGCCTGGAAGCGGCCTGCGCCCGCGTTGCGACCGAGCGTTATCGCGAGGAAGTGCCGCGTCCAGACGCCGTTGGGAAGCGGCCTCCTCGGTCACATCCCGTCGAGGGATGCTCCCTCGTCGCGCCTTGGCTCGGCTCGCTCCAGGCGATTTCGCCATCCGAAATACTTTTGCCACGGGC
>JBDREN010000130.1:0-23546 GCA_043819795.1 Elusimicrobiota bacterium | reverse complement strand
GGGGAGGGCTTATCTTGTTCGGCGGCCTGGCCCGGCAGATAGGGCTGGAGCAGTCCCTGCGCAAGGCATTGCCGTTCAAACTTACCTCACCGAACGCGACTGATCCCGTGGAAATCGTGCTGGCGTTCATGGCTGGAGTGCTGGTGGGATCACGACGTCTGGCGCATGTGGAGAGGCTGCGATGGGATGGGGGCGTGCGTCGAATCCTGGGGCTCAGGCGCTTTGTTTCGGATACGACGATGGCCCGGTTCTTCCGCCGGTTTTCTGCGGGGACAGTGACGACCGTCTTTGAGAGCCTGATGCGCTGGCAGTTGGGGCAGATAGATCTCGAGGATGAGATCCTGGACTTGGACAGCTCGATCGTGGAGCGCTTCGGCAGTCAAGAGGGCGCTCGGCTGGGCTACAATCCCAAGAAGCACCGTCGTGCGAGTCATCATCCGCTGATCGCGACACTTGGGCAACGCCCTTGGGTCGTCCACGCGTGGCTGCGGTCTGGAAATACGAGGAGCGCGAACGGGGCGGAATCGTTTCTGGATGAGGCTCTGGCCCTTCTTCCCGAGGGGACCGTGATCAAGCGTCTTCGAGCGGATTCCGGATTCGGGATGGAGCCGTTCTTGAGTCGAGTCGAAGACAAGGCGATGAGCTATGCGATCGCAGGGCGTTTGACGCAGAAGCTCAAGAGGTTGGTCGCCGGCCTTGATACCTGGCGGGAACTGGAGCCCGGGATTGCGGTGAGCGAAGTGATGTACCAGGCGCACAGCTGGCCCCGTGCCCGGCGAGTCATCCTGGTGCGGCAACACGTCAAGGAGCACGATTTCGTGCGAGGCCGGGAGCTCTTTGATGATCCGGCTTATCTGTACCAGGCCATCTTGACCAACCGCAGCGACGCGCCGGAGGAGATCTGGCGGTTCTACCGCGGTCATGCGGAGATCGAAAACCGGATACGAGAGCTCAAGTGGGACTACGGGATCGATGGGTTCTGCCAGAAGAAGTTCTCTGCCACGGAAGCGGCGTTTCGGTTGGTCTGCGTGACCTACAATCTGGTCAGCTTGCTGCAGGAAAAGCTCGGCAAGAAGATCTATCAGACGCTGGGGACGCTGCGAGCGCAGCTGTTGGCCTGCGGTGCGGTGGTTGGGCGTGAGCGACGACGGACGATGCTTCGGATATCGCTGGCGGGACCGTGGCGAGGGCAGTTCGAGCGTGCGCTCGGGCTGTTCTTCCCGACGAGTGAGGGCAACTGCGCTGCAGTTGAAAGCGGGTAGGCAGGAGGATGGCTCGGAGGCCGCTATCGCGCTAAAATTGATCCCTAAATACTGGCGCAAAAAAGTCCGCCCCCTCCCGTCGACCGGAAGAGGACTACTGAACTTTTCGGGTTAACTAACTCCGTCAGGCGACGAGTCTCGCCGTCCCCGTCGACCCCGATTAGTTAACAAAGTTAACACCTGACGCCGTTCCCTATGTCTGTTGTCGGATATATCAGCCGGCGGTCGGAACGCCGTTGATGCTTAGAATGTTCCCTTGGACGCCGACTATGACGACGGTCAGCGGGACCTTCTTGCCCGCCTCCTCCATGGCCAGACGCACGATCTGCTCGAGCCCCCCGCAGCAGGGGACTTCCATGCGCGCGATGGTCAGGGAGCGTAGTTCGTTGGCCTCGAAGACCCGGGCGAGCTTGGCGACGTACGCGTGCCCGTCGTCGAGCTTCGGGCAGGCCACGGCCAGCGAGCGCCCGGAGAGCAGGCGTTCATGGAAGTCGGGCAGGGCGAAGGCCACGCAGTCGGCGGAAAGCACCACGTCCGCCTGATCCCATATAGGGCCTTGCTCGGGCAGGAGCGTCAGCTGAACGGGCCAATGGCCCAGCCGCGATTGGGCGGGACCCGGGCCGGCCGCCGGGGCGGGCTCGGACTTCCCGTTCGTTTTGAACGTGCGCGCCATGGAGCCGGGACAGCCGCAGGGCGTCTGCGGAGGCGGGGCGCTCGTCTCTTCCTCTTTCCTCTTCATCTCCTCCACCGCCTTCTCGTCAAAAGCCGCGGCCGGGCGTTCCGATACGGTGATCGCGTCCTTGGGGCAGGTCCCCAGGCAGGCCCCGAGCCCGTCGCAGAGGTTGTCCGCCATCAGCCGGGCCTTGCCGTCGATGATCTTGATCGCGCCCTCCGCGCA
This sequence comes from Elusimicrobiota bacterium, assembly GCA_043819795.1. Taxonomy (GTDB): domain Bacteria; phylum Elusimicrobiota; class Elusimicrobia; order UBA1565; family UBA1565; genus JBDREN01. The sequence goes on along the minus strand of JBDREN010000130.1, from coordinate 21,386 downwards.
GCTTGGCACGCACTGGCCGCAGCCGTCGCACTTGTCCTCGTCGATGTGGACGATCTTCCTCATTGCCTTGGTCGCCATATTCTTTCTCCCGTGAGGCGGAATCCCTCTATCCACTATCATTATGCAACGGGTGCCGCGAAACGGCCTTGACTTAAGTCAAGACGTAAGCATTCAGTAAACCCATGGCGACCCGTCGATAACCTTGGAGCTCCAAAGGTCTCTGAGGCGGGTTCACTCGTTGGAGCGGGATGGGTTCAGTGAATGTATACGTCAAGACCATCGGGGCGTCGCGCTGACTAATTCAAGGAATCGTTACAGCAGAATCTTTTTTTCAATACGTTTGTCAACGCGCTGTCCGTGACAAGTCAGGTCCGGTCGGCTATACTTGAGGGTGAATCTATTCAAGCGGGGTGAAGGCCATGAGGGATAGACCTGCGGGTTTGCTGAAGCTGTCGCTGGCGGCCATGAGCATGCTCCTGTTTGTGGCGGCGGGCGGTGTGATGGCCGCGCAGGCGGCCTGCGCGCCCGCGCCCTCCGGCCTCGCCGCATGGTGGCCGGGAGAGGACAGCTTCGAGGATGTCATCGGAGACAACGACGGCGGCCGCTTTGTGGGGGGGGGCGCCGGGTACGCGGACGGCATGGTGGGCCGGGGGTTCACCATGCAGCAGCCTAGCTACGTCGAGATCCCCGACGATCCCAGCCTGACTCCGGGGACGATCAGCGTGGGGGCCTGGTTCAATCGGAACCGGCGTTCCGGTTCCTGGGATCCGGTCCTGAAGAAGACCGGGCCGGGACAGAGCAATGGCTACGCGCTGGAGTACCGCTCGGGGGGGCAGATCTGGTTCTGGGTCTATGCCCCTTCTTGGCGCACCTCCGGGGGAAGCCTCATCCCGCCCGATCGCCAGTGGAACCATGTCATGGGGACCTACGACGGGAGCCGCGTGCGCGTCTATATCAACGGCCAGCTCAGCGGGCAGGGCAGCGCCAGCGGCCCGATCCGCCGGTCGCCCTGGACGTTCCGCATGGGGGACGATCCGTCCAACTCCGGCAGCCGGCACTTCGACGGCCAAATAGACGAGCCGATGGTATTCAACCGCGCGCTGAGCGCCGCGGAGGTCCGGGCCATCTATGATGCCGGGCCCGATGGGCTGTGCACGGGAGGAGGGAACGTCCCGCCGACCGCCGATGCGGGGCCAGACCAGAAGATCCTGGTGGGGGCCGAGGCGACGTTCGACGGAGGCGGCTCTTCGGACTCCGACGGGACCATCGTCTCCTACTCCTGGGACTTCGGCGATACGGGTTCGGGCAGCGGCCAGACGGCCACGCACGCGTACTTGTCTCCCGGGACCTTCACGGCCACGCTGACGGTCGAGGACGACGACGCCGCCACCGGCACGGATACGGCTCAAGTGACCGTCCAGACGCCCGAGGAGGCGCTCGCCGAACTGGGCGACGCCGTGGACGCTCTGCCGGGCGTCCCCAGTGGGCTGAAGAACGCGTTGGCCTCCAAGCTCGACAACGCGCTCGACAGCCTTGCCCGCGGCAACGAGACGGCCGGGGCCAACCAGATCCGCGCGTTCATGAACCACGTGAACGCCCAGCGGGGTAAGAAGCTCACCGATGAGCAGGCCGACGAGCTGATCGCCGCGGCCCAGGCCATCCTGGACGCGCTCGGCCTCTGAGCGTCCGCTAAGGGGAGTCGTTTCATGCCAGCCTGCCGCTTCAAGCGGCAGGCTGGATCTTTTCAGCCGCCTTCGGAGAACTTCCTCAGCCCCTCGGCGTCCAGGATCGTGATGGTGGAGCCCTGAACGTCGATGAGCTTGGCGGACTTGAGCTTGCGCAGGGCGCGGCTCATGGTCTCGGGGATGGTCCCGAGGTGCGCGGCGAGCGCGCGCTTGGTCTGGCGCATCCGGAACTTCCTCGCGCCGGCCTTTTTGGACTCGGCCAGGAGCGCGCCGGCCAGCCTCGCGGGGACTTCCTTGAGGGAAAGCTCCTCGATGAGGCGGACGAACTCGCGGAGCTTGGCCGAGAGCCCGGCCATGATGCCCATGGCCAAGTCCGGGTCGGCCGCTATGGCCCGCCTGAGAGTGGCCTGGGTGATGATCAGGAGGCGGGCGTCCTCGACCGGCTCGGCGAAGGCCGGGAAGGCGCCTCCGGACCACATGGCCGCCTCCCCGAAGGTCCTGCCGGGACCGTAGAGGTGCAGGATCTGCTCGTCGCCGCGCGGGGAGATCTGGTACACCTTGACTCGTCCGCCCAGCACCACGCAGAAACGGTCGGCCCGCTCGCCCGGCTGGAAGATGACCTCGCCCGCCTTGAAGAGGCGGGTCAGTCCGCGCGCCAGCAGGGTATGGAGGGCCTTCGGGCTCAACGCGGAGAACATGGGCGCGGCCCTCATGGCTCGCGCCGCGGCCTCTTTGCTCAGGGCTTTGCTGGCCGGCATGCCGAGACTATACCGTTTTGCGGCCGGGGGCTCTAGTGGGACACTACGCTAGGCCGTCGCGACCAGCAGGCCGAGGACCGCTCCGAAGAGCGTGCTGATGTAGGGGTTCGCGGTCAGGGGGCAGGCGCCGGTGGCGCAGCCGACCAGCCTGTGCCAGCCGAAGCCGAGCGCGGCCCCCAGGAATACGGCCAGCGCTATCTTCGTCATCTTCCCTCCAGGGATCGTCATCGTACGGTCAGCTCGCCTCCATCATGATCCGGAACAAGGTGCGCTCCACCTCCTCGGCCACGGGCCCGAGCTCCGGGTTCGGGAACATGCCCAGCAGGGCCGTGGGTTTGATGGTGGCGAGCTTGGTCTTCCCGCCCTCCCGGTAGACGGAGATCCGGCACGGCAGGGCGGTGGAGATCTCCATGTTCTCCTCCAAGACCGCCTTGGCCTTCTGGGGGTTGCAGACCTCGAATACCACGCAGTCGCGCTCGAAGGCGACACCCTTCTCATTCATTTTTTTCCTGAGATCGTGGGTCCCCAGGACCCCGAACTTGTTCTTGACCACGACGTCCGGGAGCGCGTTGACGACGTCTTGGAAGGGTTTATCGCTTTTCACAACATGAACCATGGCTTGCCTCCTCGGGGGGCGTCTCGCCGGACCCGCATGTCTGTCCGAGCCCGGCCCAGCCGATCTTTTTCAGGATGTCCTCCATCAGGCACCAGCGCGTGAGAGAGGACTGGATCAGGTTGACTCCCACGAAGGCCGTGAACCAGAGCCAATGGGGGCTTGCCCAGCGCGCCAGGGCCAGGCTGAGCAGGATGAAGGTCCCGGCGATCAGGCGGATGCGGTGTTGCAGTATCATGGCCCCTCCGGTTACGCCTCGATCCCGAGGACCTCGCGGATCCCCTTCTCGATGATCTTCTTGGGAAGGGATCCCAATGCCATGCGGGGCTTGCCGTCCTTGGGGATGAAGAGCAGCGTGGGGATGCTGCTGATGCCGAACACCGACGCGAGCTCCTGCTGGTCCTCGGTGTTCACCTTGTAGACATCCACCTTCCCGGCGTGCTCGTCCGCGATCTCCTGGAGCACTGGCGCGAGCGTCCGGCAGGGACCGCACCAGTCCGCGTAGAAGTCCACGACGCAGGGAAGATCGCCCGCGAACTTCCATTCCTTGCCGTTCTCGTAGTCGAATACCTTGGCTTTGAACGTCTCTTTGGTCAGGTCCTCCATGGATCCCTCCTTTGAGTCCGGCCCGCGGGGCCGGCGTTCATCCTTTAGATGCGGGGGGCGCGAAAAGGATTCAGGCTTTTCACGGTGTCAGGCTATGACTTTCTGAACTTCTGGAACTTGTGCATTGAACCGCCTGAGGCCTGAGAAGTTCAGTAAGTCAAGAAAGTCATAGCCTGACACCTATCCACCTATCGTTCGGCCGTAGACGTAGTACAGGATCGGCACCGAGGTGCGCGACAGGAGCGTGGAGGCCACCTCCCCGGCGATGAGCGATATGGCCAGGCCCTGGAAGATCGGGTCGAAGAGGATGACCCCGGCGCCGACCACCACCGCGGCCGCGGTCAGGAGCATGGGTCTGAAGCGCACGGCTCCCGCGTCCACTACGGCCTCCTCGAGGGGCATCCCTTCCGCGAGCCTCAGGTGGATGAAGTCCACGAGGATGATGGAGTTGCGCACCACGATTCCGGCTCCGGCGATGAAGCCGATCATGGAGGTGGCGGTGAAGAAGGCCCCCATGCCCCAGTGGCCGGGCAGGATGCCCACCAGCGTCAGGGGGATCGGCGTCATGATGACCAGCGGGATCAAAAAAGAGCGGAACCAGGCCACGATCAGGACGTACATGAGGATCAGCACCAGAGCGAAGGCGATCCCCAGGTCGCGGAACACCTCGTAGGTGATGTGCCACTCCCCGTCCCACTTCATGGCGCTCTCAAGGGAGCTCTCCGGCTGGCGGGCGTAGTACTGGCGGAGGGCGATTCCGGACTCTCGCGCCAGCTCGTCGATGCGGCCGCGCAGGGACATGATGGCGTAGACCGGGCTCTCCTGTTTTCCCGAGACGTCGGCGATCACGTAGGCCACCGGCTGAAGGTTCTTGTGGTAGATGGGCTGGTCCGCCTCGGTCTCTTGCCGCTCGGTCAGCTCGCGCAGGCGGATGAGCGTGCCGTTGCGCGAGAGCAGGCCGATGGATTCGACCGCGGACAGGTCCCGGCGCCGGGACTCGGGCAGGCGCAGGCGGATCTCGACCGGCTCGTTCTCGCCCTCCACGTGGGCCAGGCCCGCGGTGTATCCGTGCAGCGCCAGGGACACGGTCTCGGCCACCCGGACCGGCGGGATGCCGTTGAGCGTGGCCTTCTGCATGTCCACCCGCAGCCGGTCGAGCGGCTGCGGGTCCGGGACGTAGGTGTCCACGTCCGTGATGCCTTCGGACTCCTCCTCCAGGAGCTTCCTGAGCTCGCGAGCGAAGCTCGTCCGGCGCTCCGGGTCCGGGTCGTAGATCTCGAAGACGAGGGTGGAGAGCACCGGCGGGCCGGGCGGGACCTCGGCCACCTGGACCCGCGCTTTGTGGGCGCGGGCGATCTCGTGGATCCGGGGCCGGACGGCCTTGGTGATGTCGTGGCTCTGGCGCTTGCGCTCCTTGCGCCCCGCCAGGTTCACCAGGATGTCGGCGTGATGCGGGCGGGTGCGCATGTAGTAGTGGCGCACGAGCCCGTTGAAGTTGAAGGGCGCGGCCGCTCCCGCGTACTCGGTCACGTGCCGCACTTCCGGCACCGAGCGCAGATAGTCCCCGATCTCGGAGGCGGCTTGGCGGGTCTTGCCGAGCCCCGTGCCCTCGGGCATGGTGAGGACCACCTCGAACTCGTCTTTGTTGTCGAACGGCAGCATCTTGACCGTCACGGCTTTGAAGTACACCAAGGAGACCGAGGCCGCCAGCAAAGCGAGCACCCCGGCGAGATAGGCCCAGCGCAGGCGGGCGCTTTGCAGCAGGGCGTGCATGAAGCGGCGGTAGAGCTTGTCCAGCCGGCCCTCCTCGTGCTCGGCGTGCCCGCGGGGCTTGAAGAGGTCGAGCAGGCGCGCGAATGCCCAGGGCGACACGATGAAGGCCACGCCCAAGGAGAAGAGCATGGCCACCGACGCGCCCACGGGGATCGGCCGCATGTAGGGGCCCATGAGCCCGCGCACGAAGGCCATGGGCAGGATGGCCGCGATCACGGTCCAGGTGGCCAGGAAGGTCGGGTTGCCGACCTCGTCCACCGCGTCCACCGACAGCTGCCAGAGCGAGCGCCCGTCCCGCATGACGTAGTGGCGGTGGATGTTTTCGATCACCACGATGGCGTCGTCGACCAGTATGCCGATCGAGAAGATGAGCGCGAACAAGGTGATGCGGTTGAGCGTGTAGCCCGAGAGGAAGTAGATGAGCAAGGTCAGCGACAGGGTCACGGGTATCGCGATCAGGACCACGAAGGCCTCGCGCAGGCCCAAAGTCAGGGCGATGAGGGCCGTGACCGACAGGGTCGCCAGCCACATATGGAAGATGAGCTCGTCGGACTTGTGCTTGGCGGTCTCCCCGTAGTTGCGGGTGACCGTGATCTCGACGTCGCGCAGGGCGCCGGAGGCGCGGACGCTCTCCACGCGCTCGAGCGCGTGGTCGGCCACCCGCGTGGCGTTGGCTCCCCGGCGCTTGGAGACCGAGAGGGTGACGGCCGGATAGCGCTCATCGGAGCCGCGGCTGCCGAAGAGGACGCTCGTCTCGTCCTCATCGGGCCCGTCGGTGATCCTAGCCACGTGGCCCAGGAGCACGGGTCTCCCCTGCGACACGCCCAGCACGACCCGGCGCAAATCCTCGGCGGAGCGGATGAAGGCGTCGGTCTCGACCAGCACCGCCTTGCCGGCCTTGTTGTAGTGCCCGGCCGGCAGGCGCTGGTTGGAGGCTTGGACCATGGCCGCGACCTCGAGGGGCGTCAGGCGGCGCTGGGCGAGCTTGTCGGGGTCGAGGTGGACGAGCAGCTGTCTCCTGCGCCCGCCAATGATCTCGATGTCAGAGACGTCGTCGACGGCGGATATCTCCTGGCGCAGGGCGGCGGCGCTCCGGCGCAGGGCCAGGGGGCCTTTCGACCGGCTCCAGAGCGTGAGGCTCAGGATGGGGACGTCGTCTATGAGCCGCGGCTTGATGAGCGGCTGGCTCGCGCCCCGGGACAGCAGGTCGATGTTGGCGAAGGTCTTGGTATAGACGCGGGTCATGGCCTCTTCGGGGTCGGTCCCGACCTCGAAGCGGACGATGAAGAGGGCGAAGCCCCGCTCGGCCGTGGTGTAGATGTACTCGACGCCCGGGATCTCCCAGAGCTTGCGCTCCCCCACGTCCACGACGCGCTCCTCGACCTCCTTGGCGCTCGCGCCCGGGAAGGGCACGTAGATGTCGAACATGGGCACGTCGATCTGGGGCTCCTCCTCCCGGGGCAGGTTCGCCAGCGCGAAGGCGCCCAGGAGCAGCGAGCCGATGATGATCAGGGGGGTCAGCTTCGACCGGATGAAGGCTTGGGCCAGGCCTCCGGCCAGGCCGAGGGTCTTCTTCGTGTGCTGTCCGTGGGTCATCGCGCGGCCTCCAGGCGGCTCTCCATCTCGGATACGACCCGCGGCTCAAGGGCGCCCGCGGCCAGCATCAGCCGGGCGTATCCCGTATGGAGATGGAACAAGGTGCGGAGATAGGCGTCCTCGGCCTGGGTCAGGGCGTCCTCGGCGCGCAGGACCTCCATGACGCTCTGCCGCCCTTCGCGGTAGAGCGGGCGGAACAGCTCGAGGGACTTGCGCGCCTGCTCGAGCGTCCAGCGCACGGTCGGCACGTTGGCCGCCGCGCCCTCGTAGGCCTCGCGGGCTCCAGTGAGCTCGATGCGCACGGTTTCGGCGCGCTCCTCGGCCATGGAGCGGCTCGCCTGGACGCGGGCCTCGGCCCGCTCCTTCCGGGGGAGGTAGCCGGGGTCGCCGAAGGGAAGGCTGGCCCGGACGCCGAGCAGGCGGCTGGCCATGTTCTCACTGAAGTCGCTGGTGGCGGTCTCCACGGCGGCGAACGCCTCGACGGTGGGAAGCAGGCTCATCGCGGCCTGGCGCCGAGCGGTCTCGGCGAGCGAGGTCCGCAGCTTGGCCATGCGCAGGTCTCGCCGGTCGCGCAGGGAGCCGGCTAGCAGGTCCTCCTCCGGAGGAAGGGTGTAGGCGCGGTCGGTGAGCGCGCCCCCCGGCTCAAGCTCCCCCGCCCGGGTGCCGGTGAGCACCGCCAGGCGGGTGCGCGCGGCGCGCAGCATGTGGGCCGCCTGCGTCCGCTGGGCTTTCAGCTTGCCCAGGATGGCCTCGGCCGCGAAGAAGTCCGAGCCCAGGACCATGCCCTTATCCTTGAGCTTGCGGGCGTCCTCGGCCATCGCCTCCGCGGACTTGACCCGCTCCTCGAGCATCTTGAGGCGGGCCGACTCCAAGAGCACGTTCAGGTGGCTCTCGACCGCCTCGTAGCGCTTGGCCTGCTCGGCGCCCTCCTTCAGGGTCACGGCGTCTTCGAGCGCCAGCTTGCCCATGCGCCGGTGCGTGTCGAGCTCGAAGCCGGTGAACAGCGGCATCCCGACCTCCAGGGCGCTCTTGATGTTGGTGCGGTAGCCGGGCTGGTTGAGGCTCGCGACCTGGAAGTCCCGCTGCTCCGCGGTCCTCTGGTCGAGACGCGAGCCGAACACGAAGAGGGGGTTGTCGCCTCTCACGAAGGAGGTCCGCGCCGAGAGTCGCGGCAGGCTCATGGCGCGCGCCTCCCGCAGGGCGCTCTCGGCCGCGCGCACTCCGGAGCGCGCCCCCTGGAGCGCCGGGTTCCTGGAGACGACGGTCTCCGCGACCTCGCTCAAGGGCGCCGCGCGCGGGGCCGGGTCCTCGGCCCGCGCGGCCACCGCCGAGCCGAGAAGGGCGATGGTGAGAAGAGTCGTGCGTGGTCCCATGGCGGTCCTCCTGCGTTTTAGATGCGTATGCGCGAAAATAGATTCATACCGTCCGAGTTACTCAATAACCGGTGCCTGGCACCCGGGGGCTGGCACCCGGGGGGAAGTTACTCAAAGAACTCAATGCCTGACCCCGTGGCCAAGGTCTGACGCCCTTGCGCAGTCGCGCAGGCGGTTGCGCAGGTCCCGGCGCAGGCTGGCCGAGAGGGCGGATCGGCGCCCGGTCTTGTTGAGGATGCGCACCGACTTGCGGAGCGTGGCGATGAAGGCCTTGCAGGGCTTGCACTTGGGCGAATGGGAGTCGATGAGGCGGCAGATGGAAGCGGCCGCCTCCCCGTCTATGTAGTCGGAAAGGTGCTTGAGCATGTCCCGGCAGCGGGTCTTGGAGGCCATCAACCCTTCCCCCTGAAGTAGCCGTCGAGCTTCTCCCGCAGGAAGAGCCGTCCCCTGTGGATCCGGGTCTTCACGGCCGCCACGCTCAGCTTCAGGACCTTGGCCGTTTCCTTGTTCGAGAGGCGCTCGATGTCGCGCAAGGTCAGGACCAGCCTGTAGTCCACCGGGAGCTCGGAAAGCGCTTTGGCCACGGCCTCCCGCAGCTCGCGCTTCTTGGCCTCTTCCTCCGGGGACGCGGCCCAGTCCTGGAACTGATGGACCGGACCCTCCGTGCCGTGCCGGTGGGGACGGTCCAGTATCTCGACGAAGGGCTGCCGCTTCTTCTTGCGCAAGCGCATCCAGCACAGGTTGGAGGCGATGCGGTAGAGCCAGGTCCCCAGGCCGGACTCGCCGCGGAAGCGGCGGATGCCCTTGAACGCGGTCAGGAACGTCTCCTGGTATACGTCCTCCGCCTCGGAGGGAAGCCCGGCGCACACGCTGTGGGCCAGGCGGAAGATCTTGTCCTCGTAGCGGCGGATGAGCGCGTCGAAAGCGGAGACGTCCCCGCCCTTGCTCGCCGCGATCAACGCCGCCTCGGTCGTCTTCATGCTTCGGCAAACGGCCAAGCCCATTCTAGTAAAACTGCCGCGTTCGATGAAGAGACTTTCCGTCATCGATTCGCAAACATTTCGCTTGCCATGGAACGGTCGGCGGGCATACTATAACGGTCGTTCTTGGGGGAGGTGATGCTATGAGGCGTAACGCGACCACGGCGTCGTTTGTGGCGGCGTTCTTATTGGCGGGAGCGTTTTCCATGGCGGCGTTCGGCCGGGACAGCGAAGGGGCCGGCAAGACTGGCATCAAATCTCTCTATGAGCGGGGCGTGGACGCCTACGCGGGGGGGAGCCTCGATGACGCGCGGCGCTTCTTCCGGATGATCCTGGCCGTCGAGCCGGGGAACAGGTCGGCCGCGCGGGCTTTGGAGCGCGTCGAAAAGGAGATGTCGCAGGCAGTCGCGGGAGGAGCGCCGAAGCCCGCCGGCAAGCCGGAGGCGGGCAAGAAAGCCGTCAGGGCCCTGTGCGATCCCGCCACAGAAACCCGCGCGGACTATGAGTTCGGGGTGGACCTCTATGCGGAGGGCGGGCTCCGGGACTCGTTCTGCGTCTTCTCTAAGATCCTGAGGGATGAGCCGGAAAATGAAGCGGCCGGCCGGGCGTTGGAGCGCGTCCAGGAGGAGCTTCTCGCGAGAAGCTCCGGCGAGCCTCCAAGGGAGGGCCCGGTGATCGGATACGGGGGCGACGCGAAGGCCGTCAGGATCGTTTGCTCATCGTCTCTCACGGCCCATCCGGAGCATGAGCGCGGCGTGGACCTCTACGCCCAGGGCAGGCTCGAGGAGGCGCACTGCGTATTCTCGGCTCTTCGCAGAAAAGAGCCCGCGAACAGGTCGTTCGAGCGGGCCTTGTCGCGCATCCGCAAGGAGATCGCCCAAGACCCTCCGGGAAGACCCTACTGAGGCGGAAAGCGTCCCCGGCCGCTACTTCGCCGGAGACTCGCTGAAACGGAGGGCGCGCTTCTTCGCCTCGGCGATCTGCTCCGGCGTCATGTCCTGTCCGAGGATCTCCAGGTTCCTCTTGGCGCGCGGCAGCCCTTGCGACGCGGCCAGATGCAACCACTTGTAGGCCTCCACAGGGTCCTTGGGCACGCCCCACCCTTCCGCGTACATCGCGCCGAGGTTCGCCTGGGAGGAATCGTTGCCGTGTCGGGCGGCGATGCGGAACCATTTGAGGGCCTGGCTGTAATCTTTGGGAACGCCGCGTCCCTCCGTGTACATGACGCCCAGATCGAGTTGGGCGTTGACATGGCCCCCCTCGGCGGCTTTACGGTACCATTCGGCCGCCTTCCCGGCATCCTGAGGCACGCCTTTCCCCATGGCGTGCATGAGGCCCAGGTTGCGCTGGGCGTGGGGCTGTCCTTGCGCCGCGGCCTTGCGGAACCAGCTCATGGCCTGCCGCTGATCCTGCTCGACGCCCTTGCCGTGTTCGTAGAGCATTCCGACCAGGTTTTGGGATTCCGCGTCCCCGTCCTCGGCGGCCGGAAGAGCCAGTTCTAGGGCGCGCTCGTGCTGCTCGGATTTGTAGGCGGCGGCCGCTTGCCGGAAGGGCGTGCGTCTTTTCCGGGAGGCCCATCGGCGGGTGAAGCTGCGGGAGGCCAATCGGCGGGTGAAGCTGAAGTTGCGGGAGCCCCCGTCTTTCAAGAGGCTGTGTCCTGAAGGCGTCCATCGCCCGCCGACCCTTCGCATGTCGACTTGAACGAAGCCCGAGTCGTCTGGGCCCGCCGCCGACACCACCACCCGGCCCGTGTCGTCGAGCATCGTCACCGCGCGCGGCAGCGCCCCCAGCCGTACCGGGGAGCCGTACTCCGTCCGGCCTATGCCCTCGGTCTCTATGTGCGCTACCGCGGACCGGTAAAGGTCCGACCTCTTAGCTCCGAGGCCCATGGCGCCCATGGAAAGCTGGTGCGCGGTGACCAGCGCCAGGGCGGCCGCGCCCAGCCGGTACGCCCTCCGGACCCGGTTCTCCGGGTCGAATACCACGACCGTGCCGGCGAGCCTGTCCCCGAGGCGCCTGTGGGAAAATAGGAGCACGATCGCTTCGACGGGCCACAGGCCGATCGGCAGGCCTCTGAGAAAGTACTTCAGGCCCGTGGGCGGCTTCCCGTCCGCTTCGTTGACCACCCGGAGCCTCATGGCGAACTTTCCGAGCCAATTGCCGGCGAGGCGGGGAGCCCAGATCAGGTAGGCGAATCCCAAGAGGATGGCCGGAATCATGAGCACGGCGCCGGCGAGGCCGTCCATGGGGACGATGAGTCCGGTCAAGCCCCAGAGGAGCAGAGAGCCTTTGATCGTCAGGATGAAATCGATGAGGAAGGCGAAGGCTCTGCGGAACCAGCCGGGTCTTTGCGTGATCTCGGCTTCCATGGATCCTCCTAAGGTCAAGCGGAGAGGGGTAGAAGGATCTTGAAAAGGGCGCCGCGTCCGGACTCGGACTCGAAAGAGACCGTCCCGCCGTGCGCCCCGACGATATTCTTGACGATGGCCAGGCCGAGGCCCGTCCGAGGACGCTCCCACCGGCTCACGAACGGCTCGAAGAGGTTCTTCCGGACCTCGGGCGCGATCCCCGGGCCGTCGTCCCGGACCGTGATCTCGGCGTGGTCCCCTTTCCGGACGGCCGTCAATTCGATGGAGCCGCCTTTTTCGCCGATCGCCCGCCGGGAGTTTCCGACCAGGTTCTCAAGGGCCCGGAGCAGGCGCCCGGGGTCCGCCGGGACGGCGACGTCGTCGGCCGAGACCGAGAGCCGGATGTGCGCTTCCTTCGTCCGGCGTTCGTTGAGCTCGCGGAGCTCATCGAGCAGGGGAGCGAGCGGCGTCTGTTTCCGATCGAGGGCGATCTCGCCTCCGGAGAAGTCCTGGAGATCCTGGAGCATGTCGGTCATGTGCATGGCGTGCCGGCGTATCGCCTCGCAGGCCTTGCGCGAGGGTCCGTCGTCGTGCAGCTCCAAAAGGACCTGTACGGCCAGGTCTATCGTGGCGATGGGGTTGCGCAGGTCGTGGATGATGGAGCCCGACATCTCTCCCACGAGCTGCGTCTTGCCCTTGCGCAGGACCTCGGTGGTGTATCGCTGGTTGGAGAGCCGCAGGTACTCAACGGTCCGGGAAAGGAAGGATAGGGCCGTCGAGGTGGGCTCACCGGCCAGGACTTCCCGGACCGCGGCCACGGGCATGACGGCCACGGCCGTGTCCGTGCGGGCTCGCGCGGACACGCTGCGCGGCTCTTCGGCGAGCACGCCGAGCTCGCCCAGGTAGTCCCCCGGGCCCACGGAGCCGATCACGGCCGTCCGGCCTCCCAGGGAGGGCTTGAATATCTCGATCCGGCCGTCGAGCACCAGGCTGACGCAGTCCGAGGGGTCCCCTTCATCGAAGAGAAGGGCGCCGTCCTTCAGGGAGCGGGTCTCGGCGGCCCGGAGCAGACGGGCCTGCCCATCGGGGCTGAAATGCTTCAGGAAACTGTTGTCCTGCAGGGAGCACGGGGATTGTTTCATCACAAGGAGAGTCTACGGTCCCTTGTCGCGCCCGTCAAGAGGGCTGTCCAGAGGGCTGTCCGGAATCCCGTGGGACCTTCGGCCGGGGTCTTCGAGAGCCGAAGGACCCCTGTCGCGGGGCGGACGTTCCATTATCCTTAATAGCAACGAAGGCCATGAAGAAGATACTCGCCGCATTTCTCGCGTTCGCGCTGGCCCCGGGGAGCTCTCTTTGGGCGTCGAGCATCCGCGTCCAGACCCCGGTTCAGGGAGGCTCGTCCGTTGCCGGCCAGGCGGGAGCCCTGAGCGGGTCCGGAACGGGGACCTCCGCGAACCCGTCGCTGAACACGCCGGGACCATCGCTCATCCCCGTCATCAAGGCGCCGCTTTCCTCGCCCAAGCCGGTCGTCCCGGACCGCGGGGTCCCGGCCGCCGCTTCCGGCATCCTCGAGCCCGCCGCTTCCGCGGCGGCGCCTCTGGTCCGGCCAGTTGACCGTTCGCTCGCTCTTCCGGCCGCTCTCCACGGCGTCCCTGCCGGGGGCGACGCCGCGCCGGCGGCGGCCCAGGACAGCCGGGCCGCCCGGCACGCCGCCGGGCAGCCGGGCGCGAGGGCGTTCGCTTCCCGCATCGGCAAAGTCCCGCGGAAGGCCGCCGGCGCCCAGGAGTCCTCTCCCGAGAGCGCGGCCCGGGCCGGCCGGATCGCTTTTGACGGAGCCGCCGCGGCCAAGACCATCGAGACCGCTCCGGCCGTAAAGGCCCGGCCGTTCTCGCTTGGGGGCTTGGTCCGCTCCTTGCTCAAGCGGCCGGACATCGTCCCCGAGTCCATCGGCAGGGAAGGCGACAAGGTCCGCGTGGACGGCCAGACCTACGCTTTGGGCCGCAGACTCTCCGAGGAGAGGGGCAGCGCGCGCTACGCGGAGCCGTGGTCCTCGTATCTGACCTTCCGCGTGATGGAGCCCGGCGCCGCGGGGAGCTTCGACGCGGAGCTCGCCGCGTTGAGGGAACTCGCCGGGACCGGCATCCCGCACGCCGAGCTGTACAAGATGAGCGCCGACGGGCGCGTCGTCATCCAGCGATACTTTGACGGGTGGTCCTTCGCGGAGAGCCGCGAGAAAGGCTGGGGCGCCCGCTACACGAACTCTCTGGCCGACTTGGCGGCCAGGCTCATCCTCATCGGCAGGACCGCGGACCTCACGGAGAGCAACCTCCACTGGAGCAAGTGGAGCGCCCAGTGGGTGCTCATGAGGGCCGCAAGCTTCCGCCGGGGGACGGCTTCGGACGTGCTTTCTCAGATCATCGGGACCGACCTGCCGGAGCGCGCGGGCTTCAGCCGCACGGCGTTCCTCTCGGCCTTGCGCGGCCGCCTGGGCCCGGATTCCGCGTCCTGGCGGCGGGTCCTGAAGGAGGCGGAGAGCGTCCCGAAGCTCAAGAAGGATATGGACGCGCTGGCGCGTCGTGACGCCGCCCGGCCGCCGCCCGCGAAGCTCCGGTTCTCGCGGGCCCAGGACGATCCCGCGCTCGATAACTCGCTCGTCAAGCCGCGCGAGCTGAGAAAGCGCCTGGGCTACGACCCCTTGAGCGCCTCCCCCCGCACCATGCTGCACACCGACGATCCCGGCAAGCTGAACACCGAGGTATTCTCCATCGAGCCCAAGTCCGGGCCGAGCCGGGTCGTGAAGATCGCGGAGGCCCGGATCATCCAGAACGAGCTCTTCCTGCGCAAGGTCATCCAGAGGTTCTTCGGAGCCTACTTCGAGACGCCCCGCTCCGCGGCCGTGCTCAACGGCCAAGAGTCCTACATGGTGATGGAGCACGCCGAGGGCTCGCGCGGGTGGGGTCAAACGCCCATGTCCGCGGCCCAGCGCGTGGCCCTGGCCGTGCTCATGCATACCTTCGGGGTGAGCGACGTGAACCCGGGCAACGTCCTCTATTCCGGGGAGCGCGTCATCCTCATAGACTTCGAGCACGTGTTCGGCCGCGCGACGCCCAACCTCAGCCGCATCGGTGACGTGACCATCCTGTGGGAGCTGCCGTGGGTCAACGGCAGCGACCTCCTCATCGAGGACTTCGTCGACGGCATCCGCGCATGGCGGGAGCTCATGGCCGAGCCGGACGCGAAACGCGAGCTTGAGACGATGATGGCCGAGAGCGGGTTCAGCGAGGACGAGATCGCCGAGAACGCGGAGACGGTGCGCCTGAACCTCGACGACCTCAACTGGACGATCCTCACCGACGTCGAGTTCGCCGAAGGCTTCTCCCGTAAATAAAGGGTTTTCCTCCCCGCGTCCCTTTGGCCGGGGGTTCCCACGCCCCGGTACGGCTCATCCTACTCGTCGCTCCAGACCTTCTTCAGGAATCGGTCCCGGCCGGAATGGAAGCGATACCACTTGTACCGGATCGGGTTCTTCTTGTAGTAGTCCTGATGATACTCCTCGGCGGGATAGAAGGCGCCGGCTTCGGTGATCTCCGTCACGATCGGCCGCTCGAAGCGTCCCGACCGCCAGGAAGAGTCGCGTGGGAAGTCTCATGGCTTTTCTGCTATTAGTGTCACTGGGCGGCCGGAACATTACAGGTATCTTGGGCCGGAAGTTCTCGGCCTGGAAATTCGCCTTGCGGATTTCCGCTATGCGTATTAGACTGTTCATAGGTATGCCGCTGCTCAAGCCAATCCGGTATCTGGTCAAGGCCCTGGTCGCGCAGGACAGCGCCCGGCAGCTCGCCGCCGGCTTCGCCATAGGCATGGCGGTGGGGCTGATCCCGAAGACGAGCCTCCTTTTCCACCTGGGGCTGGTCCTGCTGTGCATGACCCAGGTGAACCTGGCCGCCGGCTACTGCGCGGCCGCGGTCTTCGGGCTGGCGTCGCCCGTCTTCGACCCTCTGTTCCACGCGATCGGAGCGCTCCTCCTGGTCAAGGCCGCGTTCCTCAAGCCGCTCTGGACGGCGCTCTACAACCTGCCCGTGGTCCCGTGGACGGCCTTCAATAATACGGTCGTGCTGGGCTCCTCCCTCGTCGGGGCCGCGCTCGCCTATCCCGTCTACCGCCTGACCGTGCCGGTTTTCGAGAAGTACCGCCAGAAGGTGGGGGCGAAGCTGCGCGAGATGAAGGTCGTGCAGCTGCTTCTGGGTGCCCAGGTGGCGGGCAAGCTCGGGGGGGGATCGTGATCCGCTGGTCCTATCTCGCGCCCCGGCTGATCCTTCTGGGCTTGGTATGGGCGGTCATGAACTTCCTCTTCGACCCGGCCCTCCGGCGCGGCCTCGAGGTCGCGGGAGGCAAGTCTCTGGGCGCGCGGGTGGAGATCGGCGGGCTGGACACCGGCCTCTTCCCCCCGACCGTGTTGATGGAAAGGGTCGCCGCCGCGGACCCGCAGGAGCCGATGAGGAACCTCGTCGAGTTCGACTCGCTCGGCATGCGGCTCGAGGGGCGGCCGCTCCTGGAGAAGAAGCTCGTCGTCGAGATCTCGGAGATCCACGGCCTCCGGTGGGGCGCCGCGCGCGCGAGGTCGGGCGCCTTGAAGGGCGCAAGGACCCCCGCCGGGGTCAGGAAGCTCCAGGCGTGGGCCGGAGGGAAGAAGGACTATCTTAAAGGACTCGGCGGGCTGGGGAAAGGAGCGGCGGCCCCGCGCGTGGATCCAAAGGAACTATCGGCGTTGCGCGTCTCCGAGAAGCTGGAGACCCAGTGGAAGGCCAAGTTCGAGCAGTGGGATCAACGCGTCGCGTCCCTGGACGCGGACGGCAGGATCAAGGAGATCGAGTCCCTCCTCAAAAAGGCCGCGGGCTCGGGAAGCCTCCCGGAGAAGCTCAAGGCCGCCAAGGCCCTGGGCGATCAGGTCAAGGGCCTGCGCGGTGAGATCGATTCCGCGAAGAAGGAGCTGGACGCCGGTTTCGGGGACCTTCAGAGCGAGCTGGACGCGGTCAAGAATGCCAAAGAGGGCGACATGAACGCCCTTTTCGCGAAGCTCAACCTTCCCAGCTTCGACGCGGAGAGCCTGTCCGCGTATCTCATCGGGCCGAAAGCCGCGGGGGCCGTCGGAAAAGCTCTCCGGCTGGTGGACGCGTCAAGGAAGAAGATGCCCGCCAAGGGGAAGGCCGGCCCGCGCGCGGCGCGGCGCGGCGCGTCGGTGGAGTTCCCGAAGGAGCGTGCCTGGCCGTCTTTCTGGGTCAAGAGCCTCAGGCTGAGCGGCGAAGCCGAGCTGGGAGGGCCGGTCCCGTTCTTGGGCGAGGGACCGATTTTTCCTCGGAGCCGAGCCTGGTCGGCGAACCCGCGGTCCTCACGCTTTCCGGCAACGAGGGAGCGCGCTCTCTCGAGCTCAAGGCGGTGCTCGACCGCAGGTCCGAGATCCCGGCCGATAACGTCGAGTTCCGCGTCGCGGGGCTGCCGGTCGGCGCGCTCGAGCTGGGGGACGCCTCGTCCTTCTCCCTGAAGGTCGCGCCCGGCCTGGCCGCCGTCGAAGGCAGGGTCACCGTCCAGGGCGAGGCGCTCGGCGGAAGCGTCCGCTTCCGCGAGGAGGGGGGTCTCGCTCGAGCCCGCGTTCGGCGAGGGCTCGGGCGCCGTCGCCAAGGCAATGGGTTCCGCGTTCGAGGGGATGCGCGCTCTGGAGATCACGGTCTTCCTGGGCGGGACCTTGGGCGATCCGAAGCTGAAGCTCAGCAGCAACCTGGGCCAAGCCGCGGCCGGGGGTCTCAAGCGTTCCGTCGGGCGCAAGATCGCCGAGCAGAGGAAGGCTATCGAGGAACAGGTGGACAAGCTCGTGGGCGAGCGGACGGCTTCGTTGACGCGGCTCTCCAAGGGCAAGCGGGGAGAGCTGTCCGGCCGGCTGGGGGGGGCGGACGCGAAGCTCGGCGGGCTTCAGGATAGGATCGCCCGGGAGCTGAAGATCCCGGCGCCGAAGATCAAGGGCTTGGACAGGCTTTTCCGCTGAGCATAGCGCCGCCTGCGCGGGACGGCTTGGCTTGACTGACCCTATAGCCAAGCTTGCCTCGCGGCGCTTCCACCTTCGCGTTATTTAAGAACTCTGCGGCAAGAATGCTGTCGCCGTGTCAGATCCAGCCGAGGGACTTAAGAAGGAAGCAGAAAGCGGCCGTCAGGCCGAAGCTGATCACGGGAGTCCCCAACCAGCCGAACAATATCCGCCAGAGGGTCCGCGTGTTCACGGTCCTCATTCCGCTCAGGAGGCCGATCCCCAGCACGCCTCCCACCACCGCCTGGCTGGTCGAGACCGGGACGCCTATGTATGCGAACACGTGGACGGTGACGGCCTCCGATAGGACCACGATGAAAGCCGAGAAGGCGTCGAGCTTGACGAGGCTGCGGCCCACGGTCATGAAGACCTTCCGGCTGAAGGTCAGGACCCCGAACCCGATCGACAGACCTCCCACGAGGCAGGCCCAGCCGGGCCCCAGCATATGTTCGCTCACGAAAGGGCCCGTCACGTTGGCCACGTTGTTCGCGCCGAGGGCGTAGGCCCCATATGAGCCGCTCACGATGAGCGCGATGCGCATGTTGCGGTCGTAGCTGAACATGTCCATGTCCAGCAGGTTGACGAGCTTGCCGACGACGAAATACAGGACGTACGCCACGATCATCGCGCCGATGGGAGTCGCCACCCAGCAGATCACGACCTTCACGAGCGGCCCCAATTCGAGGCGCCCGTTGGCCATGCCCGCCATGACGAGCGCCCCCACCACCGCCTGGCTGGTGGATACCGGAAGCTCCAGTAAGGTCATCATCGTGACCGTAAGGGCCGCCGAGAGGCTGACGATGAACGCGGTGTTCAGGCTCGCGATGCGGCTCATGGACTGGTAGGTCAGCATCCCTTCCTGCCCCTGGATCACCGCGCCGAGCAGCACGAAGATCGAGCACAGGATGGCGGCCGTCCAGAACTTGATCATCCGGGACGCCACGGCCGTGCCGAACACGTTCGAGGCGTCGTTCGCCCCGAGGGACCAGCCGAGGAAGACGCCGGCGGTCAGCTGCCACATATTCGGATTATTCCGAGCCTCGCGACAACGATCATATCCTGCGTTTGATGGCGATGATCCCGAGGTGATCCGCGGCGTTTTCCGCCCTGTCGGCGATGGCGCCGATGTGGAACACCGTGTTCTTCAGGAGCAGCTTGTCCGCCTTGTCCAGGACGAAGCTCTCGTCGAAGATCTCCGAGACCAGCTTCCGCTCCAGGCGGTCCGAGGCGCTCTCGCGGATGTCCACTTCCTTCTCCAGGTATAGCACCTGCTTGGGATTGGTGAAGATGGCCTCCGCGGACTTGCGCAGCAGGCTCGCGGCCTCGATGTTGATCTCGATCAGTTCACGGAACTCCGGCTTGAACTTCTCGGGGATGTAGATGCGCTCGGTCTGCATCGCCGCGAGGACCGTCTCCGCCGCGTTGGGAACCCTGTCGATGGAGTCGAGTATGTTCAGGATGTCGTATCGGGACTCGGGAAGGAGCGCCCTGCCGAAGAGCGTCAGGGCGATGTCGCGCCGGAGGTCGTCCGCCTTGGACTCGAGCTTGTGGGTCTTGGCGTAGTCCGGCAGGGTCTTCTCCCGGCCGCTTTCCATGCAGGGGGTCATCGTCTCGTGGAACGAACGCATGCACGCGTCCACGGTGTCGAGGTATTCGAAGATCATCTTGTGGACCTTCTCTTCCATCTTAAAGAAAATGGGCATGGGATTCTCTCTGTGCCGGAATTTAAGGGATTTTACCTAAAAGACGAGAAGGACTTACAGACCGGGGCGTCCCGATGCGCCGGGCGCGAAGCGTTCGAAGGCGCTATAATGTCCGCATGTTCCACGCCATGGACCTACGGAGGCTGGCGAAGCTTTCCGGCCCGGACCGGGTCTTTCTCTCCGCTTACGTGTCGCGCGAGGATGGCCGCCGCTGGCTGGGGAAGGAATGCTCGCGGCTCCGGGGGCTCCTGGCCGGAGCGGGAGAGGAGCGGGAGCATTTCGACGAGAACGTCCGGCTCCTGGAGGCCTATCTTCGAGAGCGCGGCCTCCGCGGGACGGGGCTCTGCCTGTTCGTCTGCTGGGCGCTCGACCTCGTCGAGGGCTGCGAGATCCCGGCGCCCGAGCGAAGCTCGCTCGTCCTGGACTCCTCACCCTACCTGCGCCCCTTGGCGGAGCTGCAGGACGAGTACGAGACTTTCGCCGTCGTGGCGGCCGACAACAGCCGCGCCCGCATCCGCCTGGTCGCGTCCGCCAAGGCGACCGACGAGACGCGGGTCCGCGGGAACATCAAGAACCATGTCCGCGTGGGGGGCTGGTCGCAGCAGCGCTACGAGAGACGCCGCGACAAGCAGGTCCTTCACTACGCCAAGGAGATCGGCCGACGCCTGCTGGAGCTCGACAAGACCGAGCGCTTCCGCCGCGTCGTTCTGGTGGGCTCAAAGGAGGCCGTGACCGCCATCCGCAGGAACCTCCCGGCCGGCATCGCGAAGAAAGCGGTGAGCGGCAAGGCCCTCCATCTGGGCAAGGGCCAAGACTGGGTGGACCGGGAGGTGTTCCGCCTTTTCTTCGAGGATGAGAGGCGCTCGGAGCGGGACCTGTGGGCCAGGATCAGGGACGAGCTTTTGCGGGGCGGGCTGGCCGCGGTCGGCCCCGAAGAGGTGCGAAAGGCCGCGGCCTCGGGCAGGGTGCAGACCATGATCGTGTCGCGCCGGCTCCGCCTTCCGGGGGTCCGGTGCCGCAAGTGCGAGGGGCTCGCTCAAGGGACTCCCGGAAAATGCCCGGCTTGCGGGGGAGGCGTCTTCGAGGTCGACTTCGTCAACGAGCTCGTCGAGCTCGTGGCCGCCGCAGGCGGGGAGACCGACTTCGCCGACCCCCTGCCCGGCCTGCGCAACGCCGGCGGCGTGGCCGCCCTCCTGCGCTACTGAAGTCCGACGCCGATCTATGATCGCGGTCCAGGGGTGGGGGTTCGTGGCGGGAGGGCTTGCCGCGGGGGTGGCTGGCCTCTACCTTGTGCGCAGGCGCGCGGCCATCGGCTGGGCGCCCCTGGTCCTGGGCTTCGTGTTCGCGGCGTTCTGCCTCTACTTCTTCCGGGATCCCACCCGTCCCCTTCCCACGGATACGAGCAGGATATTCTCGCCCGCCGACGGCAGGGTGCTCAGCGTGGAGCACGAGAGTCCGGGAGGCCGGACGATCCGGATATTCCTTTCCATATTCGACGTGCATATTCAGCGGTATCCCGTCTCAGGCGCCGTTGAGAAGGTGGAATACAGGAAGGGCTCTTTTGCCCCGGCCATGGATAAGGAAGCCCGAGCCAATGAGCGGAACATCTTGACCGTCCGGGCGCGGGGTCGTCCGGACAAGATCGTGGTGGAGCAGATCGCCGGCCTCGTGGCGCGGCGCATCCGCTGCTGGGCCGCGGAAGGCGAGCGCGCCGTCGCGGGCCGCCGCTACGGCCTCATCCAGTTCGGCTCCCAGGCGGCCGTGCACCTGCCCGAGAGCGCCCGGGCCTTGGTCCGGCCGGGGGACCGCGTAAAGGGCGGCGTGACCCCGATCGCGGAGTGGATCGACCGCGACGAGAGCGCTCAGGGGGGG
>JBDREN010000129.1:0-7651 GCA_043819795.1 Elusimicrobiota bacterium | reverse complement strand
TTCAGCCCGCGGTTGGTCTGCAGCCTGACCCGGTCCTCGGGTCCCAGGTCCGCGACGTAAGCGCCGAACACGGGATTGTCGAACTTTTTCCAAAAGGTGGCGGTCTGCTCGAAGAAATCCGTCCGTTGTTCCACGAAATAAGTCTCCAAGTCCCCCCCGGTCGTGATTTCCAGCTGCTTTTCCATTTTTTCCTGCTTGTCCCCGACGGTTCGCGTGCTCTGAGACCGGACCGTGGTGGTTTTTTGCGGCGGATAATAGGACTTTGGAACGGTTTCCGAAACGGACTGCGAGAAATCCCTTTCCACCACCACCACATCCGCGCCGATGCGGGAGGCCTCGGCCAAAGCTTGGCCTTCGTCTGCTAAGGGCGCATTGAATTGGGAAAACCCGATCTTGATGTAGCCGTTCTCATACAGCTTGCGTCCCTCGGCCTTGAGGTCCGTCGTTATGCGTAGGAGCGGCTTTCGATCTGACGCTGAGTTCTGGCCATGAATATAGCTTGGGTAGCGTCCGCCGACGCTTTTGAAGTTGGTCTTGTAGGGGTTTGCGCAGCCGCTTAAGCCCAAGACTATGAGCGCACTTGCCGAAAAACAAGCCCAACCTATGCTTGAAGACCTGTTTCCCATGGGGTTAAAGCTCCTTGCATAATGAGACATTATAGAAGTCTAAAAGGTGTCGCGCAAACTGGTCTCCGTCCTGCGGCGATTCGTTAAATATTCTTGTCGCCGCTGCCTCGGCACGGAGCGCGGCTGGAAAGGCCATCGCGATTCCAAGCACTCCGATCACTGTATTCATCACTTGTGTTCCCTCGTTGATCCTCTGGGGAACGGCGTTCACCAGCCTTTGCGATTCCTTTTTGCCCTGCATGTAGGTTAGACGCTTTTGCCATGGAAAAGGTGTCGGGGACGTCTGTTCGAAAGCATTAATCGAACCCCTATGAATCGCGAGATCTCCGATAAGGCGATCGACAGGTATCGGAGGATCGCTGGAGTGGCGCTCCTCGCGGATGGGCGGAGCTTGGACCGGGAGTTGATCAGGGCGGGGGCGGCCTGATGGTATCGTCGTTATACCGACGATGAGAGCCTGGGGGATCTGGAGCAGGAGGCCCGCGAAGCCAAGAGGGGGCTATGGGCTCAGGAAGACCCGGAGTCGCCTTGGGAGTATCGTCGGAGACGGCGCGGATCTGAGGCGGTCGATGATCCGATGGAGGAGCCGGTTCCGCACGCCCCCTTCATCCCGCGGCCGTATTGCAGGGTTCCCGGGAAGGACGCTCAAGGCCGCCATTTAAGCCGTCTGTAAGGCTCTCCCGGTTCCGGACGGAGCCGGCTCCCCGGCGAAGAGACTTTCGGCCGCGACCGATCCCGCTCACCCACCCCTCCCTCTTGGGGCGGGGCGCAGGGCTCGGTCAGGGTCACGTAGGGTTTGACCGCCCGTCGTTAACGATTATCGGACTCTACTGAGGGCGGAAATGGGCCCGGAAGCGCAAAATATCGCGTCTATTCGGGTCTATCCACAACCCGAGTGGGATGATTATCGAACTAAGTCAGAGCGGAGGACGACGTCGTGGGTCGCGTTCAGCGTGGGCGTCTGGTCGCGGTTCTGCCGCCGGGCCTCATCCTGCACTTTTGGGGTGAGGTAATCGTAGAGGCTCTTCGCCGTGACGCGGCCCTCACGGTCCTTGGCTTCTCCGCTGAGTCCCTTGAGCAGGAAGTAAGTGAACGTCCCGTGCCCTTGCGCCTCCACGGTGCTGGTGATCTGGTCCGCCGAGGAGGCGGCGAAGACCGTGATATTCCCGGATGGGACAGGCCCGGTATCCACCTTAAGGACCAGCGGGCGGGCTCCCTCGGCCAATACGGACCGCCCTCCGGCGCCGGAGAAGCATGCGTCCAAGGCGACGATGATCTCCTTGGCCTTGATGCCGGCGAGCCGAGAGTAGAGCCTTTCTGTCGGGTAGGCCGTGTCCGCAAGGAAGTTGGCGTCGCCGTCCCATGGGAGCAGGTAAGCCTTCCCCGTGGAGGGGTCGGGAGCACCGTGGCCGGAGAAGTAGAAGTAGACCCTGCTGGACGGCTTGACGTTTCTGGGCAGCCATGAATTAAGGTACTTCACCAATGAAGAGCGCCCCGCCTTGGCGCCGGACAGGTGGATGATATTGCGCCGTGGTATGCCGAGCGCTTCCATGTGGGCGGCGACGGCCTTCGCGTCGCGTTCGGCAAATCGGGCGTCTGGAAGTTCGGAGTACTTCTCTATGCCGACGACCACGGCAAAATCGTGGATTCTAACGCCGGACTGATAATCAGGAGCGTCCACATCCGAGTGTCGCGCCGCCTTCGGCGACGGTGATCTCGCCGGAGCCTTGCCGTCCGCGGATTTGACGGCCTCGACGATCTTCGCGAGATCCGCCTGAGAGAGCGCTCCCGCAGAATCCGATTTCGGACTCTCGGCGATGCCCCGCTTCTCATTGAGGCGATGGATCATGGCCTTGCCCGCGCGGGCGGCGGCGACGCTGGAAGCGCCGAACTCTCCGAACTTGGAGAACTTGGCCTCGACTTGATCCAGAAATCGAGTGGCGGGTTCGATGGGGGCTCCCGCCTCCAATAGAAGAGTCACGATCTTCGCATCCGAGTTTTCGGCGGCCAAACCCAGCGGCGTGCGCAGCCAGCTCTTCGTCGTGAAAGTATGATCGACGTCGGCTCCCCGATCCAATAAGGCCTTGACGATCTCCGGCTTGCGGCCTTTAACGGCCCAATAAAGTGATTTGCCGCCTTCGCCGTCCAAGATGTTGACCTCAGCGCCTGCTTCCAATAAACGCATCACCACATCAGCCTTTCCCCGCACAGCGGCTCCTGTCAGCGCGGGAAACCCCCCGGGGCCGAACTTATTGACGTCGGCTCCGTGCTTGAGAAGCAGGTCGGCCATTTCCACGGTGTCGGCAAAGGTCAATGCGGGAATGCCGTCCGCGCCCGTCGCGTTCACATCTGCGCCCTTCGCCAACAAGAGCTTCACGATGACCATGTCGCTCTTTGCGACCGCATAGCCCAAAGGGGTCCGGCCGTCCAGACCGTTTTGGTCCACGCTCGCGCCCCTCTCCAGCAGGAGGCGGACGACATCCGCGTGTCCCGCTTCGATGGCGAGCCGCATCGGGGACATGTACGTCGCCGGCGAATCCCAGGTCGGCTTGTACTTCTTGCCCTTGTTAAGGTCCGCGCCCTTGTCCAGAAGAGATCTCACCTGTCGGACGTCGCCCGCGTTGGAGGCCTTGCCGAGAGGAGAGATCGTGGTGCAGCCCGCCGTGAAGAGCAGCAGTACGAAAATGAGCCTGCGGGTCATGCGCCCAGTATACGAAAAAAGTCCTCCTCGCGGAGGGCTTGCCGGCTACGCCTGCGATGCCGTAGGCGTCTGTGATGGCGTTGATGTCGTACTGCCCGAGTCACTTAACAGAAAGAACTTTCCGCGTCCGCTTCCAGCTGCCTCCACCGGATAGGATAACCGGCGGGGGTTAGCACCTCTGGACCGCTGGCCTGGCATAGCCGTAGACAGACAGGGGCCGGAGGGCGGGCAAAGTTTCGTCGTCGACTGGGGGCCGAAGAGGCGTAGTCGAATTCCCCTTGACAAATGCCGGGAGGCCGGATAAAATAGTATATAGAAGTATATATATAGGCTATATTATCCATGGCTGATTCAACGCCTTTCAAACGCGAAGAGGAAATCTTCCGAGCTCACGGGGGCCTTCTGCGGACATCCCAGGCCATGAAGCTCGGCATCCATCCCCGCGATCTCTACGGCATGCGCGAAGCCAAGCTCATCGAGCCCCTTAGCCGCGGCCTCTATCGCTTGGCCAGCCTGCCGCCGCTCTCCATGCCGGACCTAGCTGCCGTGGCGCTGAGGATTCCCCAAGGGGTAATCTGCCTTATCTCAGCCCTGGCCTTTCATAGGCTTACGACGGAGATTCCCCATGAGGTCTATGTGGCTCTGCGGAAGGGTTCCAGGAAGCCCAGGCTGGACTTCCCGCCGGCCCGGTTCGTATGGCTTTCCGAGGCGGATTTCAAGGCCGGCATAGGACTCCACGCGGCGGACGGGACCAAGGTCCGGGTCTACTGTCCGGAAAAGACCGTGGCTGATTGCTTCAAGTTCCGCAACCGCATCGGGCTGGATGTGGCGTTGGAGGCGCTAAGACTTTGGCGGGAGAAGAAGCGCAATCCGGCGGTCCTGCTCAAGTATGCCAGGCTCTGCCGGGTGGAGCGGGTTATGAAGCCTTATCTGGAGGCCCTGGAAGGCGGGTATCGCGGTCCGAAGGTTAAGAGAATCCGTCAACCGGCTTTTGGCGGGGCGTCTATCGTGCGCGACGCCATGCCGGTACGCCTAGTTCCGAAGGGGGACGAGACCGCTGACCTGAAATATTGGCTGGGGAAATCTCCTGAGGAGCGCGTGTCCGCGGTGGAGTTCTTGCGGGAGCAGTATTATGCGATGGCGGGCTACAAGAGCCATCCCCGGCTTGCGCATACGATTCAACTGAGGAGCCGCCAAGCGTGAAAGTCGATCCAGACTTCGCGGACTTCATCGCCGCACTCAACCGGAATCGGGTCGAGTACGTGATCGTGGGCGCCTATGCGCTGGCTTTCTTCGGGGCTCCTAGGTTCACCGGCGATGTGGATATCTGGATCAGGCCGACGTCTTCCAACGCCAAGGCGCTGCTGAGCGCGGTGTCGGAGTTCGGCTTCGAGTCGCTGTCGCTGACCGAGGAGGATATTCTCTCTGGACGGATCATCCAGATGGGCTATCCGCCCATGCGCATCGACCTGATCACTGTTCTGGACGGCGTGACGGCGGATGAGATTTGGGCCGGACGCAAGGAGGGGCTGTTCGGGGAGCAGTCGGTTTTTTATATCGGCAAGGATGTTTTCATCAAGAACAAGCGGGCGGCGGGGCGGCCGAAGGATATCGCGGACCTTGCGGCGTTGGGGGAGACTCCCGGTCCAGAGGGTGGGGGCAAGGGATGACCGCTGCTGTGAGCGGCCTATGCGAGGTCGGAACAATCATAAGATTCCGGTGTGACCATGGATAAAGGCCGGGCTAGACATTCCCGGCTCCGGCCTGGGCCACCTCACGTCTTGATGTGAAGTGAAACTGGCTGCCCGAGTCATTTGATAGAAAGAACTTTCCGCGTCCGCTTCCGCCTGCCGCAATGAAATCAGGGAAGAGGCTGTTGAGCAGCCTAGGCCCATCAAAGGAAGCCTCACAGCGCTCGCATAGAATGCCCCCAAGGCTGGCCTTTCAGCCTGGTGCGGTTCAGGCCTTCTTGCGAATTTCGGCGTCCGATGAGCGTGGTCCCCGGAGTTGCTCAGCCAGGCCGCCCAGGCCCTATTGAGATGTATGGTAAATCCACTGAGCGGGTTCGGAAGGAAGGTGCCTGGTGGGAGACGGGAAAAGGCATCGCGCGCCGTTGTCCAAGGATGCGATCCTATGCCGATGTATGCCCAGCTCATTTCTTGAAGCATCATATTGGAAAGCTTTTTCAAACGCGCTCTGGTCAGAGAAGAACCACCTCAAGGGACTCCGTTTCCAGGTGAGGTCGATGTTCAGCCTCCTGGCCAGCTTCTGATTCTGATAGACTGTCCCGTCGGGGCTCAGTCGTAGGGACCCCAGTCCCGAGAGACGAGGTCCAGGCCCGGGCTCGGTCAGGCCGACCAGTTCGTCTACTTCCCGCAAACGTCGCGTCCCCACATCTCACGGGTTGTCCGCTGACAAAAAAATATTCCATTTGTAATGACGGCGTTTTTTCATTGCCATTGTCAACGGCCTGTCCTTGAATAGTCAGGACATCCGGGGCATACTAGTAGAGTCCGAAATGTGAAGCCGTCCCACCGCCGGGGACCGCTTGTTCCGGCCGGGGGGCAGCGGGTGCGCGTCGCCCGTAAGGGCCAGGAGGTGGAGTATGAAACTTTTCATTTCTCAATTGCTTCTCGCGGCATTCATCGTCCCGGGCCAGGCTTCAGCGGCCAACACCCCTCCGGTCGCCGCGGATGACGCCTACACCATGACGCAGGCCCAGACCCTGACCCGCGGCTCGTCGGGCGGCATGTTCTCCAGGACTCAGGCGGTGCAGGGGTTCGTGGTGGGCTTCGACATCGGCGACGTGGACAACGACGGGGAGAAGGAGCTGGTCGTGGCCAAGACGCCGGAGATGGCGGTCGAGGTCTACGACTCCGCCTATCGATTGAAGTACTCATTCCCGTTCCCCGGCGGCCCGCGGTCGGTCCTCATCGAGGACCTGGACGGGGACGGCCAGAACGAGCTGGCCGTGGGGGGCAGCGGCGGCTCGCCCACGGGCCCCTGCGGGGATCCCTACGACGGCTGCTACTTCGGCCAAGGCGCCGACACGAACGGGCCCCTCTACATCTACAAGGTCTCGCCGGACGGGACCCACACGGTTGCCTGGACGGTCTCGAACATGTCCTTCCGGTTCGCGAACCAGCTCGCGGCCTTCGACATCAACACCAACGGGAAACAGGACCTGGTGGTCGGGGAGCCCTGGTGGAACCGGAGGATGATCGCCTTCGAGCACAACGGCGCGACCTACGGCCAGTCCTTCTACGACGGCATCAACAGCGACGTGAACGCCATCGCCCCCGCCGGGTCCGATTTTCTGGCGGCCGGGACGTCGTGCTGGGGCGAGTACGGGTTCAGGATCTACAACCACTCCGGCAACGTCGTCTTCTCGGACACCGGCGACGGGATCAGCGGGGTGGCGGCGGGCGACCTGGACGGGGACGGCCAGTTGGAATTCGTCCGCGGCCTCAATCCCGGCTCCTGCGGCAGCGGCTGGTCGTCGCCGGTCCTCTGGATCTACGACCACAACTACCAGAAGGTCTTCACCTCTCCGGCGCTGAGCACCTACGCCGACAGCCAGCCCTCCCTGGACGTGGGCGAGCTGCTGACGGGAGGGGGAGAGGAGTTGGCGCTCGGCACCCTGGGCTGGGGCTACCAGGCGGGGCGCCGCGAAAGCGTCAGCGTCTTCCAATTCGACGGCTCCGGCTATGCCGAGGTGTGGCGCGACGACATGGAGCAGGACGAGGCGGACGTCTTTCGCGTCCATATGGCGGACCTGGATGGGGACGGGCGCAACGAGCTCTACGCCGGCACGTCCCACGGCGTGTTCGTCTACAGGCCGGGCCCGTCGCCGGAGGGGGTCCTGGCTAACGACAGCGACCCGGACGGGGACCTGATCTCGGCGGAGCTGGTGAGCGGGCCGTCCGACGGCGCGTTGAGCCTGAATTCGAACGGCTCCTTCACCTACACGCCGGACCCGATGTTCAGCGGGACCGACGGCTTCACCTACAGGGCGAGCGACGGTCTGTCTTACTCCGCCGAGGCCGCGGTCACGATAACCGTCGAGGCGATCCCCAACGATCCCCCGACGGCCGCGGACGACTCCTACGTCATGACGCAGGGCGAGACCCTCGTCGCGGGAGCCACGGACTCTCTCCTGTCGAAGGCTCAGGCGGTGCAGGGGTTCGTGGTGGGCTTCGACATCGGGGACGTGGACAACGACGGGGAGGCGGAGCTGGTGGTGGCCAAGACGCCGGAGATGAAGGTCGAGGTGTACGACTCCGCCTATAATCTCGAGTCCTCATGGGCGTTCCCCGGCGGTCCG
>JBDREN010000128.1:0-3279 GCA_043819795.1 Elusimicrobiota bacterium | reverse complement strand
CGGGATCTTTGAGTTCCCCGGCCTGGGCTGGGGAGAATCGAAAGTAGCGGAGGGCCCCGAAAAGGGGCCCGGGCCGGGCCTTCGACGGAGAGGAGCCCGGCAGGGACGGCACGCTCAAAATCCACTTTCGATTTTCCTGTGCGGGCGAGCGCCGCCTTGAAGAAATCCGCCGCGGGGGCTATACTGCACGCGAGGTGTCTTGATGCCGCGGTGCCTTCTCTTGCTCCTGCTCCTCGTCCTGACCCCGGCCTCCTGTCTTCGCGGGGGCGACGCTGCCGCCGGCGATGCCTCCAAGAATGCGGCCTCCCGCGCTGTCGCGGACTCCCCATTGCTCCGCGGGATATTCCGGTCCCATCTCGAGCCCGGCCAGCGGGAGCGGCTGGGAGGATCCGCCTCGCTGGAGAGGCTCGCTTCCGCCATGTCGCCGGAGCAGCGGGCGGCCGCCGTGGCCGGATTGTCCAAGCTGGAATGGGAAGCCGCCGAGCCCGGCCGGCTGGAAGAGCTCGCCCGGGGCTACCTTCTGTTGGGCTCGCCCGCGGACGCGGCCCGTGCCGCGGCGCTTCTTGAGGAACGGGCGCCCGACCATGCCGAGGGATACGTCCTGGCCGCGCAGGCCGCTTACCAGCTAGACGACCACGAGCGCGCGGCGCGGGAGGCCGCGGCCGCGCTCGCGCTGGACCCGACGAACGTTCCCGCGCTGGCCGTCCGGAAATTGGCTCTAGGCAGGCGAAAGCGCGCCGAGAAGAGGGCCCTCCAGCCGGAGCTTTTGTCCGGGGAGGCGGTTTCCTCCGAGCGAAGCTACGCGTCGGCGGCCTCGCGGGGCCGCTCCGCCGTTTTTTCCGCCCCGCCCCCGGAGCCTTCGGGCGCCATGCGCTACCGGGCGCCGGGCTCGGGGAACCCCGGGCTCCTCGACCGGATCAGGGGATTGTGGGGCCGAACGCGTGCATCCTTCGACCTGCGGCGACCGGAAGCGAGCCTGGAGCAGACCGCCAAACTCGATGAGATCGTGAGGACGCTTGAGTCCACCCCGACCGGGAAGCGCCTAATCGAGGAGTCGGGCGGCTGGCCGGAGCTTCGCGAGAAGGCGGCCGTCAGGTTCGGGCTCACCCCGTCTCCCAATACCGAGGCCTACAGCCGCCTGCTGAGCGCATCGGAGCGCGAGGCCTACGGCAAGACCTACGCCTTGGTGTTCGACAAGAGGCTGGTCAAGGAGCCGGTGGAGGTCCTGGCCCCCATGCTGGGCCATGAGCTCAGCCACGTCCTGGACCTCAAGAAGGGCCACACCGAGCCGGGCCTTGAGCTCGCGGGCGAGCGCATGGCCCACCGCCGTCAAATCTACATTTACGAGGAGCTGAAGTCCGGGGCATCGAAGGAGAGGCTCAAGGAGCTCTCGGCCGACCGCCTGTGGCAGGAGTTCAGGTTCATCGCGGATCTGTGGGAGGACCGGCTCCTTCGGAGGTTTCCCACCAAGGGAGCCTTCCTGCGCCGATTCTCCGACAAGAAGCTTTCTGACATGGCTAAACGCGCCTATTATGATCTCCGTATCCGCAAGGTCGTCACAGGCTCGCCGCACCTCGATTACCACATTGACGACCTCTACAAAGCCTTCACGGATGAGCGGGACATCGCCGATTCGGAGGGAGAACGGCCCGGCCAGGGCGGCGGCTCCGTCGAGCGCCAAACGGGGAGCCGGAGCATCCTGAAGGAATGGGACGAGATGCTGCGAACGATGAACGAAGAAGATCAGCACTATCGGGAACGGAACGGATTCTTGCTGTCCGAGGAGGCCCGGTGAAACGGTCCCATCAAGTTTTGGTCGGAACGGCGGCCGTTGTCGTCCTGGCCGCGTCGGCGCGGTGGGCTTACGTTACCTACCGGATCGTCCGCCCGTCTTTCGCACTTCAGATGGTGGAGACTTCCACCTTTCGCGCTTGGTATCCTGCCCATTGGGAAAAGTTTGATACGCGGGATCCGGCCATAGGTGACGACTGGGTTCTGTTTTCGAACCATGGCCCTTACGACAGGGATCAGCCTCATTGGGACGTTTACCGATGTGGCATGAGCCTGACTGACGAAACGGCTTCCGAAAATGGAACTAAGTCGCTGGATGATTTGATGAAGGAAATTCGGGAAGGCGCCGTGACCCCTGCGCCGATCCGGACGTGGAACTTGCGAAACGGCGTCAGTGCGAAGACCTGGACTCAGTATCACGCGTTCATCGACGGAGCCGTCCACGATCGCTGGATCGTTTTCAAAGGCCCTAACGGGCACGTCTACTTCGCCACCTTCCGCGTGCCGGAGGATTTGCGTACCCGGTGGCGCTATGAGTATCTGTTCCGCAACATCCTGGCGAGCATGGAGTTCAAGCCGGCGGATTGACGCGGAGGCCCGGTGAAACGGTCGCATCAAGTTCTGGTCGGAACGGCGGCCGTTGTCGTCCTGGCCGCGTCGGCGCGTTGGGTTTACGTCACCTACCGGATCTCTTGGCGTCTCTTGGCGTCAGGCTGAAACTTATGAAACTGGGGGGCGGGGGGGGTCGTGCTGGTGGTATGGCCAAACGACCCCGCCTGGACGCCCCCGGCACCTGTCACCACGTCATGGCTCGCGGAAACGACGGGCAGCGGATCTTCCGCGACGCCGCTGACCGGGGATCGCTCCTTGAGACCATCGCCGTGCCTTCATCCGTCACGCGCTTGGGCATGGCTGCCGGCCCATCGATAACGCGCGGTTTCTCAACAGATCTCATACGGCCATCCTAAAAGCCGAGCGGATGCCCCTCGCCGGGTCTTTCGCCGCTTCCGCCGCCGAACCATAAGTTTCATAAGTTGCAGCCTGACGCTCTAAGCTTGAACCGGATCCATCCCGCGCAGGCGGGGAGTTCGATGTGCGGGTTGCAGCAGCCGATGAGTTCTTCGCCGCCGGGGTCGGAGATCAAACTCCAGCCCGGCATCGGCGTGGCGCCCAGAACGTAGATGGGACCGGATTTTGCCATGCACACACTATATCAATACGCGCCCCGATATATCCTCAGAGGAGGAAAGCCAGGTTCTAAAATCGTCTAACCAGGGACCCATTTCCGCAGGCCTCCCCCACGGGGAGGCCTGCGTTTTTCGAGGGGGCCGAGCCCCCCCTCTCCCCGCGCTGAGGATGTCCCATAGATTTCACTGGACACAAGCGCTTCATTTTCTTAAACTGCCCGCATGTTCACGATTGGCGGCCGGACATTTTCGGACGAGATTCTCGCTCGGATTGAGCAGACAGTCGAGGTGGAGCCGCAGA
>JBDREN010000127.1:0-7247 GCA_043819795.1 Elusimicrobiota bacterium | reverse complement strand
GGAAGCGTCATGCCACCTGATGCGTTGCCGGGGGAGGATGCTGGGCAAACGCGCCCGCGGCCCGTCGGGGATCACCTTACGCTATTGCAGTGCCGGGTGTTATATCGGCGTGACGGTTGGGGCTCCGCGAAAATCGGTGCTTAAACTTCCTGGCCCAGCCCGTTCCCGCGCCGTCGAACATCAGCGCCACCTCGTGGCCCCCCTTCTTGAGCTCCTGGGCGTACAGGATGGCGTGCAGGGCCCGGGCCATGCCCTCATGCCCCTCGGTGCCGGCCTGCAGGATGATGAGGAACTTGGGAGCCGGGACCGTGGAGATGCCGCATCCGGCCGACAGCCCCGCCGCCCCGAATATCAAGACGGCCAAGATAGCTTTGTTCATTTCCGTCTTCCTAGAACGCCATCCATCATGAGCTGAGAACCCCCAGCCGGAAGCTCAGCGCTCCCCCGCGGGTCCCGGTAGACGATCTCCATAAACCTCCGGGGCTTCATGACGCCTCCCTGTCTCCTAGTGGATGCTTTTGCGCGGTTCCGCGTTACAGGCTCGAAGCGGTCCGGGACGCGCGCATCGTTTCCGGTTGAGGTT
The DNA here is from genome assembly GCA_043819795.1 of Elusimicrobiota bacterium. Taxonomy (GTDB): domain Bacteria; phylum Elusimicrobiota; class Elusimicrobia; order UBA1565; family UBA1565; genus JBDREN01. Next base: position 6,664 of record JBDREN010000127.1, on the reverse strand, counting down.
CGGGCGGAATCTTTCGGGGGCTACAGGTCGATCCCCAGGCCCTCGCGCGCCAGGAACGCGCCCGGGAACCGCTCCCGGCATTCCTTCTCCACTTCCAGAAGGAACTCGTCGTCGTGGTCCGGATCGTGGTGGGTGACGGCGAGGCGCTTGACGCCGGCGCGCTCGGCGACCTCGACGGCCTGGACCCAGCTGCTGTGCCCCCACCCCCGCTTGCCTTCCAGCTCCTCGGGGGTGTATTGGCCGTCGTGGATCAGGATGTCCGCGCCCTCGGCGAGCTCGACGATCCTCTCGTCCAGCCGCTCGCCGTGCTCGATGTCCGTGCAGAAGACGAACGCCTTGCCGTCCGCCTCGAAGCGGTAGCTGTACGCCCCGCCCGGATGGTTGTGCTTGCGCAGCCGCCAATTGTCGCCCAGCGGGCCCGTGTAGTCCGACGCGTCGGGCTGCATGAAGTCGAACTCCGCGCCCATCTTCTCCAGCGGCACGGGGAAGTAGTCCTCCTGCATCTGCGCGGCGAAGATGGAACGCAGCCCCCCCTTTGGGATGAGGCCCTTGCCGCAGATGCCGATGATGATCTTCGTGCCGGGGGTATAGGCGGGCGCGAAGAAGGGGAACCCCTGGATGTGGTCCCAATGGGTGTGCGTCAGCACGATCGCGATGAGCTCCGGCCTCCCCTCCGGCCTCTTCATGAGCTCCGCGCCCAGCCGCCGGATGCCCGTCCCCGCGTCGAAGATCACGCTCATCCCGTCGTCCAGGCGCACGGACAGGCACGTCGTGCTTCCGCCGAACCGGGTGTACTCCTCTCCGGATACGGGCGTCGATCCTCTTGTGCCGTAGAACTTGACCTTCATTCGGATCCCTCTCGCGCCCGCCGGCGGTCCGGCCTACTTGAGCCGCAGCCAGACGCGGCCGCTTCTCTCCTTCATCTCTTCGGGAGCGGGCTGGATGGTGGGAGTCTGCTCCACATTCTGCTTGCGGGCCTCATTCTCGACCAGCGGCAGCAAGTAGTCGAAGAGCTCGGAGGTGGTGACCTGCTTGTCCTTGTCCTTGTCCGCCTTCCCCCTCAGGCCCTGAAGCAGGAAGTACGTCAGGAGGCCGTGCTTGCCCTCGCGGTAGTAGGTGCTGATCTGGTCGCCCGCGGCGGCCGTCATGAGCACGGTGTTCGAGCCCACCGTCTGGCCCTTCACCTGGAACACCAGCGGCCGGGCGCCCTTGGCCAGCACCGAGCGTCCCCCCGATCCGGAGAAGCACGCGTCGAGCACCACAGTGACGTCCTCGGTCGGCAGCTTGGCCACGGTCGTGAACAGGTCCTTGAGGGGATAGGCGGTCTCCTCGGTGTAGCTGGGGTCGCCGTCGTAGGGGATCAGGAAGCCCTCGCCGGTCGTGGGGTTGGGCGCGCCGTGGCCCGCGTAGTACACGAACACGCGGCTCTTCGCCGACACGCGGTTCTCGAGCCAGCGTCCCAGGTACTTCTCCATGTCGGTCTTGGTGGCCCGCTCGTTCTGCAGAAGGATGGTGTTCTTCTCCTCGAAGCCCATGGCCTGGGTCAGGTAGCGGTGCATGGTGTGGGCGTCGCGGGCGGCGAAGTCCACGCCCGGCACGTCCCGGTACTTCTGGATTCCGACGACCACGGCGTAGGAGTCCGGGTCCGCGGGGGTCTTCGACGACGGCGGCTCGTCTATGTCCTCGCGGCCCTCGCCCGAGCCGAACCAGCCCTTGTGGTCGCGCCTTCCCTTCACGGTGACGACCTGCAGCTGGGGCGCGCTCTCGCCCAATACCAGCTTGAGCGGCCTGTCCTCGAAGCCGTAGCGGCCCCGGGCCTCCTCCACGGTCAGCGTGACGGGCAGCTCCTTGGCGCCCTGGTAGCGCTGATTGATGGAGAACTGGAACTCGGCGGTCTTGGACTCCCAGGGCAGGACGGTCCCCAGGTCCACGGTGGTCGCTCCCCCGGCGAAGATGTGCTTACTGTTGAGGCGCATGCTCGCCTTGACCTCCTGCGCCGCGCCCTCCCCCTCGTTGACCACGGTCACGCCCAGGCTCGTGAGCTCCCCTTTCGCCACGACCCCGCTGCCGCCCACCGTGATGCCCACCAGCGTCATGTCGGGCGTCTGCAAGGCCAGCGTCCGGAACTCGACCAGGATCGGGTCGGCGTCGAAGCCGTTGGCCTCCTTGACCTCCACCCTGACCCGCGCCGTCTTGGACTGCAGGTTCTCCGAGGCGACGACCTGGACCTTCTTGGAGACTGTCTTGCCCGGAGCCACCGTCCCCAGCTTGACGCGGCTCGGCATCGAGAGGCCGGGCACGTCGTCCTCAAAGAGGGGTATCACGACCACGCCGTAGCCGGCGCCCCCGCCCTCGTTTACCACCGTCACGAGCAGCTCCGCGCTCTCCTCGGCGTCCAGGATGTCGTTGCCCGAAGGCTCGGTGAAGCGCACCTCGGCCTTGAGCTTCGGGGGCACCTTGGCACGCGGCGCGGCGGCCATGGCCGCCCCGATGCTGGAAAGCGAGAACGCGCGCACGGTCGCGTCCTCGCCGGCCGAGGCCAGGAACCGGCCCTTGGGGGAGAAGGCCACGGCGTGGACGCCCTTGCCGTGCGCCCTCAAGACGGCCTTCTGCTTGCGCTGCTCGACGTCCCATAGCCGCAGGGTCCTATCGAAGCTCCCCGAGGCCAGAGACCAGCCATCGGGCGAGAAGGCGATCGAAGCCACGACGTCATCATGCCCGGACAAGACGGCGGTCTGCTTGCCCGCTTCCGCGTCCCATAGGCGGATGGTCTTGTCGTGCGAGGCCGTGGCCACCATCCGGCCGTCCGGCGAGAAAGCCACGGCGGACACCCCGCCCTCGTGTCCCTTGAGAACGACCCGCTCACGCCCCATGTCCACGCCCCAGAGGCGCACGGTCTTGTCGCCGGAGCCCGAGGCGAACGTCCGCCCGTCCGGCGAGAACGCGACGCACTCCACCGCGTCCGCGTGCCCCCTGAGAGTGAGCCTCTCGCGGCCCGTCTTCAGGTCCCACAGCCGGACCGTGGAGTCGACTCCCCCCGAGCCCAGGAGCTTGCCGTCCGGGGAGAAGGCCATGGACCGCACGCCTCCCGGATGCCCGTCGAACCGGGACTTCTCGCGGCCGGTCTTGGCCTGCCAGAGACGTATCGTCTCGTCTTCCCCCCCGGAGGCCAGCATCCTGCCGTCCGGGCTGAAGGCGAGGGCGTGGACCGTCCCGGTATGCCCCTTAAGAGCCTTGCCCGCACGCCCGCTCTTCGCGTCCCACAGCCGCACCACCCGGTCCTCGCCCCCGGAAGCCAGTATCTTGCCGTCGGGCGAGTAGGCGACGATCCGGACCGCGCCCTTGTGCTCGGCGAGGAACGCCTGCTGGCCGAGCTGCGTGTCCCAGACCCGGAGGGTCTGGTCCTCGCTTCCCGAGACGAGCGTCCGCCCGTCCGAGGCGAAAGAGATGGAATGGACCGCGGCGGGATGGCTGAAGCTCGCGATCTCCTCTTTCGTCTCCAGGTCCCACAGCCGGATCATGGAGTCCCGGCTCCCGGTGGCCAGCGTGCGCCCGTCCGAGGAAAACTCGAGGGAGGCGACCGCGCCCTCGTGCCCCTCGATCGTGGCCAAAGTCGTCTGCGTCAAGACGTCCCAAACGATGACCCTCTTGTCCTTCTCCCCGCTTCCGGAGGCCAGCGCCCGGCCGTCCGGGGAGAACGCCAAGGCCAGCACGGCGTCGCTGTGCGCGGCCAGAGAGGCCTTCTGGCGCTTGCGCTTCCAGTCCCAGAGGTGGATCACCGTGTCCCGGCCCCCGGAGGCCAGGAGCTTCCCGTCGGGGGAGAAGGCGACCGAGTACACCTCGCCCCCGTCCGCCTCCAGCAAGGCCTTGATATGCTTCTTCCCCACGTCCCACAGGCGGACCGTCTTGTCGCTGCTGGCCGACGCGATCAGCCGGCCGTCCGGGGAGAAGGCCACCGACCAGACCCAGTCCGCGTGCCCCTGGAACACGTGGACCTTGGCCCCGGTGGCCGCGTCCCACAGGCGCACGGTCCGGTCCTTGCTGCCCGAGGCCAGAAGCGCCCCGTCGTTCGAGAAGGCCAGCGAGGTCACGGGCTTGAAATGGTCCTTGATGACGGTCCGCTGCTCGCCCGTCGCCCGGTCCCACAGGCGGACCGTGTTGTCGTCGCCGGCCGAGGCCAGGGTCCCGCCGTCCGGCGACACGGCCACGGCCCGCACCGGCCCCGCGTGGCCCCGGATGACCAGCTTGACCAGGAGCGCGGCCGCGAGACGCTCCTTGCCCACGCGCTCTTCCAGCTCCCGCATGGACGCCTGGGCGCCCTTGTGTCCCTGAGCCGCAGCCTCCGCATACAGGCGGTACGCCTCAGTGTCGTCCTGGCCCACGCCCTCGCCCTTCTCGTGCAGGAAGGCCAGGCTGTTCTGGGCGGCGGCGAGGCCCTGCTCCACGGCCTTCCGGTACCACTTCGCGGCTTCCTTGGGGTCCTTCTCGACGCCGGTGCCGTCGCGGTACAGGTCCCCCAAGTGGGTCTGCCCGGACGCGTGGCCCTGCGCGGCGGCGGTGCGGTACCACCTGGCCGCCTCGGCCGGGTCGGCCTCCACCACCCGGCCGCGGAGGTACATGTCGCCCAGCTTGTCCTGGGCGTCCGCGACGCCCTGCTCCGCCGCCTTGAGATACATCGCGTGCGCCCGCCCGTAGTCGCCGGAGATATCGCCGTCTTCCTCGTAGCGCCGGCCCAGATCGTGGAGAGCGGCGCCCTCCCCTTTGAGCACGCCCTGAAGCGTCTCCTTGCCCAGGCGCTCCTCCAGCTTCCGCATCCTCTCGCCGGCTTCCTCGCGGCCCTGCTCCGCGGCCTGCGAATACAACCGGTACGCCTCGAGATCATCCGGGGCCACGCCCTTGCCTTCCTCGTACACCACCGCGAGGTTGTACTGGCCCGTCGCGAGGCCCTGGTCGGCCGCCTTGCGGTACCACTCCGCGGCGAGGGCCTCGTCCTTCTCGACGCCCTTCCCCTGCCCGTAGAGGTAACCCAGCTTGGCCTGCGCCACGGCGTGCTCCTTGTCCGCGGCCTTCCGGTACCACTCGGCCGCCTTGGCCTCGTCCTTCTCCACCCCCTGGCCGCGGAGGTACATATCGCCCACCCGGTCCTGCGCGTGCACGCTGTCTTGCTCGGCCGCCTTGCGGTACCAGCGCAGCGCCTGGACGTAGTCCTTTTCGCCGTCCGCGCCCTTCTCGTAATGCCGGGCGAGCTTGAAATAGGCCCAGGACTCGCCGTTCATGGCGGCCTCTATCAGCCCCTTGCCCAGGCGCTCCTCGATCTTTCGCTGCCTCTCCAGGGCTCCCTTGCGCTTCTGCTCCGCGGCCAGCGAGAACAGCCGGTACGCCTCCACGTCGTCGGGGTCCACGCCCTTTCCTTCCTCGCACATCACCGCCAGGTTGTACTGGGCGGTCCCCACGCCCTGGTCCGCGGCCTTCCGGTACCATTCCACGGCGCGAGCCTCGTCCTTCTCCACGCCCTGTCCCTGGCTGTACAGGTACCCCAGCTTGGCCCGCGCCAAGGCGTGCTCCTGCTCCGCGGCCTTGAGGTACCAGCCGGCGGCCTCGGCCTCGTCCTTCTCCACTCCCCGGCCGCGCAGATACAAGTCGCCCAGTCGCTCCTGCGCGTCCGCGAGGCCCCCCTCCGCCGCCTCGCGAAACCAGCGGGAGGCCTGAACGTCGTCTTTCTCGACGCCCCGGCCCTTTTCGAACGCCTCGGCGAGCTCGAGCTGGGCCGCCGGGTCCCCCTTCAAGGCGGCCTCCAGCCGGTCGGCGCCCAATCGGTCCACGATCTTCCGCATCCGGTCGCCGGAGTCCGCATGGCCCCGGCCCGCGGCCTTCGAGTACCAGCGGTAAGCCTCCGCGTCGTCCCGGCTCACGCCCAAGCCCTCTTCATGCAGGACGCCCAAGCGGTGCTGGGCGGCGGCGAGGTCCTGCTCAGCGGCCTTCTTGATCCACTCGGCGGCCAGGGAGGAGTCCTTGGCCGCGCCGCGGCCGGAAAGACGCATCTCTCCCAACTCAAGCTGCGCTTCGGCGTGCCCCTGGCCGGCAGCCTTGCGGTACCATTCGACCGCCTCGGCGGGGTCCGCGTCCACTCCCTCGCCCTTGTCGTAGCGCTGCCCCATCCTGAACTGAGCGGAGGCGTCTCCTTCCTCCGCGGCCTGGCGAAGGGGATTGTCCGTCTTCCCGATCTCCGCGGCCTGTCCGGCCGGCTCGACTTGGGCGGCTTGGCTTGAGGGAGCGTCAGGCTTCTCGACGTCCGCGACCGGGCCTGGGGAACCGGCGGACTGCTCGATCTCAGGGGCGTTCGGGGCGTCCTTGGCCTCGTCGGACTGCGCGGCCCAAACTGCGGGAGCCCAGATCAGCGTTATCGCAATTATTAAGGAAAATCTTCCCATCGCGATCACCTCGGCGTACTTTTGGGACTAAAAAGCCCTTCGGTTTGCAGTTTAAACCCGAAACCGGTTTAAGTCAAGGGGGCGCTTCGCGCCACAGGAAAATCGAAAGTGGATTTTGAGCGTGCCGTCCCTGCCGGGCTCCTCTCCGTCGAAGGCCCGGCCCGGGCCCCTTTTCGGGGCCCTCCGCTACTTTCGATTCTCCCCAGCCCAGGCCGGGGAACTCAAAGATCCCG